>JALXCD010000087.1 GCA_026991135.1 Deltaproteobacteria bacterium
GTTTTGGTGTGTTTCACCTATTTTTTCCCCTTTTTATAACGTTCTAGGTTATTCCTGTTTTAGGATAGTTCTTGATGAACTTTATATAATGAATTTTGCTATTGATAATGACTTTCAAAATATGGGGTTGGGTTCTCATCTTATTAGAAACATTCTTTTTTATGGCAAAGTTAAAGGAGTTAAGAGGGTAGTTCTTGATGTAGATTCCAAAAATTTTCTTGCCCAGGGCTTTTATAAAAAACATGGCTTTTCATTTGCAGTTGATGGTCAATGTGAGAGGCTTAGGTCTTTAGTGATGTTAAAAGAGCTGGACTAATTTTTTTAAATGGTTAGCGTAAGATAAAAATAATTCTTTAAAGGAAAAGGAGGTGGCCATGGCTATCAAGGTTGGAATAAATGGTTTTGGAAGGATTGGAAGAAATGTTTATCGTGCATCCATGATGTATCCTGAGTTTGAGGAAATTGAGATTGTGGCTGTCAATGATTTGACAGAAAATAATGTTCTGGCCCATCTTTTGAAGTACGACTCTGTCATGGGCAGAATGGATGCAGACATAAGACCTACTGATGAGGGAATAGAAGTTAATGGGAAATTGGTGAAGGTCACAAATTTTAGAGAGCCTTCTGGAATTCCATGGGGCGAACTTGGAGTCAATTACGTTATAGAGGCAACAGGGCGTTTCAGGGATGCAAACCTAGCATCTGGACACCTAGAGGCCGGGGCCCAAAAGGTCATAATATCTGCTCCTGCCAAGGGTGAAGATATAACCATTGTTATGGGAGTTAATGAAGACGATTATGACCCAGTAAATCACAAGATCATTTCAAATGCATCTTGTACCACTAATTGTCTTGCACCTGTGGCCAAGGTAATTATGGACAGATTTGGAATTGTTCGCGGTCTAGTGACTACTGTCCATGCATATACCAATGATCAAAGGCTTTTAGACCTTCCCCACACCGACCTTAGACGTTCAAGGGCTGCTGCAGTAAACATGATTCCAACAAAGACAGGGGCAGCAGCAGCAGTCAGCAAGGTTATTCCAGAGCTACAGGGTAAGTTTGATGGCCTGGCAGTTCGTGTTCCCACGCCTAATGTCTCACTGGTGGATCTGGTTGTTGAAGTGGAAAAGGACGCAACTGTTCCAGAGGTGAACGAGGCCTTAAAGTCAGCAGCAAATAGATTTTTAGGATATACAGAAGAACCTCTTGTCTCAACGGATTTTATCAAAGACCCACGTTCATCAGTAGTTGATGGTTTATGCACAAGGGTCATTGACTCCAGGCTTATAAAGGTAATGGCCTGGTATGATAACGAATGGGGTTATTCAAATAGGCTTCTTGATCTCATTATATACATGGAGGAAAACAAGGCAGTCTAGTTATGATGGAATTACTACAGGAGTCATCGGCGCTTTTACGAAATCTTGAAGAGACACAAGTTAAGGATGTTAAGATCTTACCGAAATATGAGGTCCTAAAACTTGCTGTTAAGGACTATAAGGGTGTTTTCAGACAGGCAGAAAATCTTCTTTTTGAACTTCATCACCCCTATAAAAATTGGGCAGCAATAACCTATGATTTGAGGGCCTTTTCACTGAAAAATCTTAATACCTACATTCGTTCAGAATATGGCCTTGGGGCATGTTCTGCCCTCTTTGAAGCCTTCTGGTATATTATAAAAAATGCCCCAAGGACAAAGGATAAAAAAAGGGCTGTAGATGGCCTTTTGGCCTATATTGAAAAGATAGTTTCTGCTACTGATGATAATATCCTTAATGGACTTGTACCTGCTCTTACAAGGATATTTAAAAGACTGTCCACTGTTGATGATGAGATTATTAAGGGAATAGCAACAAGCTTTCACCCAATAGCCCGACTCGTAAAGAGGTTTTCAAAGAGGCTTGACGAAGACAAAGATACAAAGGAGCTTTGGAAATGGTTAAAGGAGCTCCTTTTAAGGGTGAGAAGCTTTACTTATAATTACTGGCTTTCTGTAGATGGACCTCAAAAATGGTTAAGGGCAAGCCTAAAAAACTATGGACTGTGGATTGAGCCAGAAGATTATAACAGGATAATGGAGCTTCTTGAGCCAGTAAGCCATAAAAATTTTGAAGGGCTTTTAGAAAGGCTTAAGGAGATCGACAAAAAATTCAATGGAAAAGAAGCTGCTATTGAGCTTTCAAAGCTTCCAGGGCATGTGGATATTGTAAGAAGATACAAGGAGATTGCCCAGGCACTTGGAAATATGCCCTGTCGTCTTTCCTTTGACAGCAAGAAGGGGAAGGAAGTCGAGGGCATTTCTATCTATCTTCTCTTTTTATTTCATATGGTCGAAATGAAGGGCCTTAAGATAATTCACGAAGAGGTCCTTAGGCAGTTAAACAAAAATCTCCTTTGCCTTGTAAAAACTGCAGATTTTGACGAGCTAAGACGAGTAATCCCAAAAAGTTTTAATCTTCTAAAACAGCAAATCGGTCAGCATCCAAGAACCGCCCTTCAGTGCATAAATGCCCTGGGGACTGAAATTCTTCAAAGGGACAACACGAGGCTTATTGAGTTATTCCTTGAAGAAGTGGTAAAGTTCGGCTTCCAAACCCCAGGAGTTCAAGGAGTTGACCTTGAATGGCATGTCCTTTCAAACCCGGCTCATCTTCAAAACATAAGGGCCTGGCTCGATCTTGTCTGCCAGAGACCAAAGGTCTGTTCCACCCTTCTTTCAGCCCTTACCATAAATCTTCAGCTTGGCGGAACCTGTATCAAGGATACAGACCTTTTTCAACGGGACATTACCAAGCTTTTAAATAGCGATATAGAGCCCATCTATAACCTAGTTAAAGAATTTGCTAGATCTCTTCCTGTATATTTTAACGAAATCGGGGCCGAAGGTCTTTTAAGGGATGTGTCCACAGAGCTTGACGAGATATGTAAGAGAAAGGACCTTCTTATCCACTTTTTGAGAAAACAAAGCCATGTAGAAAGCAATAACCTTATAGTCGATTTTATCGAGGCGATCTTTTGCTTTTGGTATAGCAAGATAAAAGATGGCCTAGAACCCTATCTCCCACCTGAGATCCTTGAACAGATAAGCACACACGGACCCTTTGTGGATCACTGTCACAAGATAATTAGGCACCTTGCACAACGACTTGATTTAGAGCCCTTTGCCAAAAAGTTGCATCTTTTTCTGTCCACAACTGATGAAGAGATAAAAGAGTTGATTGATGGAGTTGAGGATGTGCCCCTAAGGGATAAAAGAAGGGTGGAGCTTCTTATAAAGATGTATCGCCTTGAATACATGAAATATCACCTTGGGGTCCAGGAGATTAATTTTTATCTGGACGAGGCCAAAAAATTGGGCTTTGAGGGCATGGAGAGGGTCAAGGAGATAATAGAGTCTAAAGATAATGAATATGCCCTGACTGTAATACTTGAGGAGCTTGAAAAGTTAAAAAAAATCATCCTTTCAAAAGAACGCTTTGAAGCCCATGAGGCCATTTATCATAAAAGACACATTGCAGCAGATATCCCGTCCATGTACGGGAAATACCATGAAAGGAAATTCGATGCCCTTGGCCTTACATTCAGGCTTGAAAACCTTGCAAACATATTTTTTGAGCGCCTTATTGCAGAAGTAGATGTGCCCTTTATCACCAGAAGCACCTTTGTAAATATCTTAAGATATCTGAAGCTTCTTTGGCGTGCTGTTCAATTAAATGGAGTCTATTCAAAAAAATTTGATACCTACCTCACCCTTTTGGAAAAATCTCTTGGGGTGAGACGTTTTTCCTTTACTCAGTATCTTGACATAGTAAAGGGCCTTTCAGAGGGCGTAAAGGATATGATCTATGTCTATTACTTAAGTCCCCATGAGGAAAATCTGAATAAAATCATAAGGCAGCTCTGGCCTGATAAGCTTCTTCCAAAATTTAGGGCCAATCTCCCAATGGATGCCTCCATACAGGAAGTGATTCATCAAGTTTCAGAGGCCTTTTTAAGGGGGCTTATCTCTTCCACCTTTGGCCTTCAACATCTGGATAACTTTGTCTCAAGACTCTATCATGTTCTAAGTGGCCAAAGGGAGTTTTTGTCTCCAAAAGAGCTTGATATGCTCCTAAGCTATGATCCAGGTCAGGACCTTTGCTCCATCCAAAGACCTGATAAGTCCACTGGCAATCTGATACAGCTTGGAAATAAGGGCTATAATCTTATGCTTCTTGCCCAGGAGGGAATAAATGTTCCGCCAGGTGTCATAGTGACCACAGAGGTCTTTAGATATTATTCCCTATTTTATAAACTTCCCGGTGCATATAACAATTTTAGACGCCAGGTTAGAGATGGTGTTACCGAGATTGAGGAATTTTCAAAAAGACGTTTTGGGGACCCTTCCAACCCTCTCCTTCTTTCTGTCAGAAGTGGAGCTGCCATTTCAATGCCTGGAATGATGTCAACCATTATAAATGTAGGTATGAATCTTGAGATTGCAGAGGGGCTTTTTAAAAAATATGGGAATAAGTGGTTTGCATGGGACAACTACAGACGCTTCATCCAGTCCTGGGCAATGTCCTTTGGTCTAGAAAGAGATGTCTTTACTGCCCTTATGAAGGCGCATAAGGAAAGATATGGAGTTGATAAAAAGAGGCAGTTCACCGGAGAGCAGATGAAAGAACTTGCCCTTTTGTATAGAAAGACCGTGGAAGAAAGAGGCATATTAATAGAAGATAACCCATTTGAGCAGCTTTTAACCTCTATAAGATTGGTTTTGAAGTCATGGGATTCCGAAAAGGCAAGGGCCTACAGGGAGATAATGGAGATCTCAGACCATTGGGGGACAGCAGTAATTATTCAGACCATGACCTATGGAAATTTATCACCTAGCTCTGGAACAGGGGTTCTTTTTACTGCAAATCCCTTTAAAAAACTTGATAGAATTGTCCTTTGGGGTGACTATACTGTGGGTAACCAGGGTGAAGATATCGTTAGTGGGCTTGTGGCCACAAGCCCTATATCCATTGAACAAAGTGAAGAACTTGGTCTCTCTCCCCATGAAAGCCTGGAGGTAAAATTCCCTAAGATATACAATGACCTCTTAAGTGTGGTTAAGTATTTGATTTTTGAAAAGAAGTGGACTCCTCAGGAAATTGAGTTCACCTTTGAAAATGAAAATCTCTATATTCTCCAGACAAGGGATATGATTACTAAGAGAAGGGGGCAGTTAAATGTCTTTGTCCCATCTTCTGAGCTTGAAAAGAGCTATCTGACAAGGGGAATAGGGGTTTCTGGAGGCGCTCTTAGTGGAAAGGCAGTGTTTAACCTTTCAGAGATAGAGGCCATTAGAAAAGAGGAGCCGAATACAAAGCTCATTTTGATCCGTTCCGATACAGTTCCTGATGACATAAAAGAGATTTCAATGGCAGATGGCATCTTGACTTCAAAGGGTGGCCAGACCTCCCACGCATCCATTGTTGCCTTTAGGCTCGATAAGACCTGTGTTGTTGGATGTGAACAAATGAAGGTCTATGAAACAGAAAGTAAGGCTGAGATAAATGGAAATTGCATCCGATTTGGGGATTTTATCAGCATTGATGGGAAAAATGGCTTTGTCTATCTTGGAAGTCATCCCATAATGAGCCAAGTAGATAGTTCTATTTTTTAATTACCTTAAAATTTAGGTATAGACTTTTTAAAAAAGAATTCTTAAAAATATTTTAATGAATCAAAGTTCAAATCTTAATCAAATCTAACTTGGAGGTGTCCCAAATGTCAGGGTCCAATGAGACTCGCCCTATGAAATTAGGCATAAATGGACTTGGGAGGATTGGAAAACTTAGCCTTTGGCACCATGTTAGCAAAAAGAATTTTTCAGAGATTATTGTAAATGTTGGAAGGCAGGTAGGAAGGGGTTTAGAAGATATTGCACATGCCATAGAAATGGATAGTACCTACGGAAGGCTTGGTGCATATCTATATGGACACAAGTGCCCGAGAGTTATTGAAAATCTGGATGAAAAAACAGGAAGAATGACCATAGATGGTGTCCCTGTAACAATACTAAGGGAACATAGAAACCCCAAAGATATTAATTGGGAAAAACACGGAGTAAAACTTGTTGTTGATACAACGGGCGTATTCAGGGACCCAACTGCTCCAGCCGATGACCCAAAGGGCAGTCTCAGGGGGCACCTGGAAGCAGGTGCAGAAAAGGTGATACTTTCAGCACCATTTAAGATTAAAGACAAGGCTGCATCCATGCCTGAAGATGCTGTGACAACTGTAATGGGTATCAATGAAGATGACTATATACCAGAAAAGCACTGTCTTATCTCTGCAGCATCCTGTACCACTACCTGTTTGTCATTTATGGTAAAGCCACTTCTGGATCACTTTGGAGCAAGCAGGATACTTTCTGCATCAATGGTAACAGTTCATGCTGCAACAGGAAGCCAAAAGGTTCTTGACAGACTTCCAAAGGCAGGCGCAACAGATCTTAGGAAAAATAGAAGTATTTTCAATAACATAATCCTAACGACCACGGGTGCTGCAAAGGCCCTTGCCCTTGTTATTCCAGAGATGAAAAATATCGGCTTTATTGCCGAGTCTGTAAGGATACCCACAAATACCGGCTCATTGATTGTCCTTGTTCTTACAATCCATGATGAAAGCCTGGAAGAGCCCATAAACAGAAATGTTATCAATGACATCTACAAAAGGGCCGCAGAGGGTCCAATGAAGGGCCGTCTCATTTATACAGAGACCCAGCATGTTTCGAGTGACATTATTGGAATGCCCGCGGCCGCAGCGATAATTGAAGGTACTGAGACCCATACAAGGACTGCCGCCATCCAGATAGACCCCAAAAAGGCCTGTAGAGGGCTTGAAGAATCTACTCAAATCATCTGTGATACCATAAGCGTTCCTGTAACCCAGGTGGTTGTATATGGATGGTATGACAACGAGCTTGGAAGTTACACGAACATGCTTGGAGAACGGACGACAACCATCGCAGACTCCATGCTTTAGAGTTAGATGTTTTGAATAATTAAGTAGTTAAAAGCCATTTCAGGATTACTATCAAAGGAAGGTTTCAGAAGGGGGGAGAAGATGATGGATGCTATCCAAATTTTGTCAATAATAGGTATAAATTTATCAATAACGGGATTAATTTTCACTGCATATCAAATTGGTTATAAGCATGGTCAGAACAGTAAATTTTAAATGATTTTGTAAAGAAGTGGAGAATTTTATGATCAAATTTATAGATGATCTCGACATAGAAGGAAAGAGGGTATTTTTGAGGGTGGATTTCAATGTGCCCTTAGATGAAAAGGGTGAAATAACAGACGACAACCGTATTCGTGCAGCCCTTCCCACCATTAGACATGCAATAGAAAGGGGAGCAAGGCTACTTGTTGCCTCTCATCTTGGAAGGCCAAAGGGTCAGAAGAGGCCTGAATTTAGCCTTGCTCCCGCTGCAAAGAGGCTTTCTGAGCTCATTGGAAAAGATGTCCAGATGGCCCGGGACTGTATTGGTGATGATGTCAAGAAAATGGCTTTGGAATTGGAGGATGGCCAAATATTAATGCTCGAAAATCTTCGTTTCTATAAGGGCGAGACAGAAAATGACCCTGATTTTGCAGATGAACTGGCCACTCTTTGCGAGGTATATGTGAATGATGCCTTTGCCGTATCCCATAGGGCCCATGCATCTGTTGTTGGGGTACCTGAAAGGGTATCAAGTTGCGGGGCAGGCTTTTTAATGAAAAACGAGATTACCTATTTTCAAAAGGCCATGAAGGATCCCGAAAGGCCCTTTCTGGCCATTTTGGGAGGCGCCAAGGTCTCAAGTAAGCTTGGGGCCATTGAGAATATACTTCCCAGGGTGGATACCTTGATAATTGGAGGGGCAATGGCCAATACCTTTTTGAAGGCGCAAGGGGTGGACGTTGGAAAGTCCCTTGTTGAAGACGACCTTATTGATACTGCTAAAAATATCCTTCAAAAGGCAAAGGATTCAAATACAGAGGTGATACTTCCTGTAGATGTTGTTGTTGCAGACAGCCTTTCTCCTGATGCCTCCTATATGGAGGTTGATCTTGATTCAATTCCATCTGACAAAATGATAGTTGATGTGGGTTCAAAGACCCTGGATAGGTACATTGAAGCGGTCAAGAAGGCAAAGACCATTGTCTGGAACGGGCCTGTTGGCGCCTTTGAGCTGGAACCGTTTTCAAAGGGCACCTTTGGCCTTGCAAGGGCAGTGGGCTCAAGTCCTGCCCTTTCAATAATTGGCGGTGGAGATACAGGGGCTGCCATTAAAAAGGCAGGCGAGGCAGACAATGTCTCTTACATCTCTACAGGTGGAGGCGCCTTTTTAAGGCTCCTTGAGGGAAAAGAGCTTCCCGGCTTTAAGGCCCTTGAAAATTGCGGAAAGTGAATGGGCAAAAGGAAGGAGGATTTCATGAAGGGGAAGAGGATTCCAATTATAGCAGCTAACTGGAAGATGTATAAGACCATTTCTGAGATGGAGGAGTTTTTATCGCAATTCCTTCCCCTTATTTCAGATATTGAAGATAGAAAGGTCGTAATTGCACCAAATTTTCTTTGCCTTGAAAGGATGGTTTCCATTTCAAAAGGTAAAAATCTTATTACCTGTGCTCAGAATATGTATTTTGAAGAAGAGGGGGCGTTTACAGGCGAAATCTCTCCAAGGATGCTCAAGGCCATAGGAGTTTCCTGGGTTATTCTGGGCCATTCAGAAAGAAGGCACATATTTGGCGAAGACGATGAGCTAATAGGGAAAAAGGTCTCATCGGCAGTATCCCATGGCATGTTCCCAATCCTTTGCATTGGAGAGACCCTTGAAGAAAGGGAAAGGGGGGAGACCGGAAAGGTCCTTAAAAAACAGTTGAAAACAGGGCTTTCGAGACTTGGGGCCGAAGGGCTCAAGAATGTCACAATTGCCTATGAGCCTGTTTGGGCCATTGGCACTGGTAAGACTGCATCTTTGTCTCAGATTCAAGAGGCACACAGTCTTGTAAGGGAGGAGATAAAAAAACTTGGTGGAGAAGATATTGCAGAAAAAATTAGAATATTGTATGGTGGCTCGGTCAAGCCGGATAACGTTAAAGGCATTATGGAGCTAGAGGACGTTGACGGCGCTTTGGTTGGTGGAGCCTCTCTTGGGGTTGATAGTTTTATAAAAATAGTTAAATTTGATGAGAATTGATTGGTTGGTGTTTTTTAAATGGAAGCCTTTATAATTGTGATTCATGTTATAACTTGTCTCATAATGGTTGTGACAGTGCTTCTTCAACAAGGAAAGGGTGCTGAAGTAGGTGCAGTTTTTGGATCAAGCGAGGCGATTTTTGGAAGTGCCGGGCCTGCAACACTTTTAAGTAAAATCACTACGGCTTGTGCAATTATATTTATGCTAACATCCCTCACCCTCACTTATATGTCCTTACAAAGAAAGGGAGAGTCAGTGGTAAATAGCGTAACTACAGTACCTGCTGTGCCAGCTCAACAGGCTATACCAACAATTCCTGAAGAAGGACCTAAGGAGAAAGCAAAGGCAAAAGGGGTTGTTGATAAAAAGGTCAATACCATGAACATGAATTCACAATCAGCTAATTCTCCTGCTGTTGTCAATAAGAAAACTGTAAAAATCTCCCCTAACATGGGTGAGTCAAAAATAAAGGGTACTGGGAGTGCCACTCAAAAGGGAGGCAGTCCTTTAAATGGTCACTAAAAGTGACATGCCGAGGTGGTGGAACTGGTAGACACGCTATCTTGAGGGGGTAGTGGGCACCCGCCCGTGGGGGTTCGAGTCCCCCCCTCGGCACCAATTTTATCTGTAGTTCTTTATTATTCACTTGACATTTTTTCACTTACGTAATATAAACTTGTTTGAAATTTCTGAGTGAAGATTCATTTTTTATCATTAAATGAATGAGCATTCATTTAATTGTCTGTTAAGGATTCGCTTAGGAGTCGGTTAATGAAATAAGGGCCTGTCCCTAAAAAGTACGAAAATAAAATGTAGGAGGTATTAAAATGCCAAGCTTTGTCAACCCAGAAAAATGTGACGGTTGCAAAGGTGGGGAGAAGACAGCATGTATGTACATCTGCCCCAATGACCTTATGGTCCTTAACCCGGATGAGATGAGGGCCTACAACCAAGAACCAGACCAGTGTTGGGAGTGCTACTCCTGTGTTAAGATTTGTCCACAGGGAGCCATTGAAGTTCGTCACTACGCTGATATCTGTCCAATGGGTGGTTACGTACAACCAATGCGCGGTACCGACTCCATCATGTGGACAGTTAAATTCAGAAATGGAAATATGAAACGCTTCAAGTTCCCAATCAGGACCACTCCAGAAGGTTCAATTAAGCCCTATGAAGGAAAGCCTTCACCAGGTGCCGATCAGCTTGACAACGAACTTCTTTTCACTGAAACAGCAGATAGTGCAAGGGCAACCTGCAAGCCATCAGACTTTGCTTAATTGATTGGGCTAACTTGAACCAGTTAATAAACAAAATTTTTAATAAGGAGGAATAAAAAATGGCATTACCAAATAAGCCAACTTGGGAACTCTTGGCTGAGCCAGATCTTTCAAAGGTCCCTGTTGAGGAGCATTATTATGATGCTCTTTTAGTAGGTGGTGGTATGGCAGCATGTGGTGCTGCTTGGGAAATTGGAAAGTGGTTGCAAGATGGCCAGACCTGTGCCTTGGTCGATAAGGCAGCATTAGAGCGTTCAGGTGCTGTTGCCCAGGGACTTTCAGCTATTAATACCTACATTGGTGAAAACACCCCATCAGACTATGTTCGCATGGTCAGGAATGACCTTATGGGTGTTGTTCGTGAAGACCTTATTTTTGACCTTGGCCGTCATGTTGATGACTCTGTTCATCACTTTGAGGAATGGGGTCTTCCCATCTGGAAGAAAAAGGGTTCAGAAGGAAAGAAACTCACTGAGGGTGGTGAGCCAGTCCGTACGGGTAAATGGCAAATCATGATCAATGGTGAGTCCTATAAGTGCATTGTTGCTGAAGCTGCCAAGGCTGCCCTTGAGGAAAAGGGCTATGATCTTTATGAGCGTATTTTTATCGTTAAGCTCCTTCTTGATGCCAATAAGGAAAATACCATTGCTGGTGCTGTAGGCTTTAGTGTCCGTGAGAACAAGGTCCATGTTTTTACCTGTAAGGCAATGCTTGTTGCCTGTGGTGGAGCTGTCAATATTTTCCGTCCACGTTCAACTGATGAAGGTAAGGGACGTGCATGGTACCCAGTATGGAATGCAGGTTCCACCTACACCATGTGTATGCAGGTCGGCGCCGAGATGACCATGATGGAAAACCGCTTCACCCCATCCCGTTTCAAGGATGGTTATGGTCCGGTTGGTGCATGGTTTCTGCTCTTCAAGGCCACAGTTACGAATGGCTATGGTGAGCATTATCTGAAGAGCGAAGCATGCCAGGCAGAGCTTCAAAAATATGCTCCTTACGGAACTGCTCCCATTATTCCAACCTGCCTCCGTAACCACTTGATGCTCTTTGAGATGAAAGAAGGCCGCGGTCCAATCTTCATGGATACTGCTGCTGCTCTCAATGCATTCCTTGAGGAAAAGAGGGCAGAGGGAATGGATGAAAAGGCCCTCAAGAGATACTGGAAAGAGCTTGAGAGTGAGGCATGGGAAGACTTCCTTGACATGTCAGTAGGTCAGGCAGGTCTTTGGGCTTCAATGAATATTGAGCCAGAAAAGGTTGGTTCAGAGATTATGCCAACTGAGCCATATATGCTTGGTTCCCACTCTGGATGCTGTGGTATCTGGGTAAGCGGTCCAAATGAAGACTGGGTACCAGATGATTATAAGTGGGGATACAACAGGATGACCACCGTCAATGGTCTCTTTACCGCTGGTGACGGTGTTGGCGCATCAGGTCACAAGTTTTCTTCAGGCTCCCATGCTGAGGGACGTATTGCTGCTAAGTCAATGGCCCGTTACATCCGCGACAATGCAGACTTTACTCCTACCTTGGCTCAAAGTGCCGATGAGCTCAAGGAAGAGATCTACAAGCCTGTCAAGGTTTACTATGAAAACTATCAAAAGACCACTCATGAGATGGTCAACCCCAACTACATTAAGCCTCGCCATATGATGGAAAGGCTCATGAAGTACACCGATGAGTATGGTGGAGGTTGGTCACCCTACTACATGACCAATGGCAAGCTTCTTGAAATTGCCATGAGGCATCTCCAGTGGCTCCGTGAAGACTCTGAAAAGATGGCAGCTGGTGGTCTTCATGAGCTACTCCGTGCATGGGAGAACCTCCACAGGATCTGGACGGTTGAGGACCATCTTCGTCATATCCAGTTCCGTGAAGAGTCCAGGTATCCTGGCTTCTATTATCGCGGTGACTTCATGCAGGCTGATGACAAAGACTATGACGAAGGCGGTTGGAAGTGCTTTGTCAACTCCAAATATGATCCAAAGACCGGCGAGTGGACCTGCATGAAGAAGAAGTGCCATAAGATTATTGCTGATTAATGTTGGCAATATCATTGGCAAAAGCTGTCTAAATTATTATAAATAAGTCCAGGCACTGGTGACAGTGCCTGGCATTTTTTTATAATTTTCAGGTAGGTGATTGACGGGCTTAGAAGATAAGGCCGTGAGTCACTTGCCTTTGAATAATACTGGCAAAAAAATTTATAAAGGAGCGGGGAGATGAGCGATAGCATCTTAGTAATTGGCGGAGGCTTTAGTGGAATAACTGCCGCCGTCGAGGCCGCTGAAATGGGGTACGACGTTTACCTAGTGGAAAAGGAAAGCTATTTGGGCGGGCGCGTTGCCCAGCTAAATAAATACTTTCCAAAGCTTTGTCCACCCACATGCGGGCTCGAAATGAATTTCAAGAGGATTAAGACAAATCCTAGAATTACTTTTTACACCC
Organism: Deltaproteobacteria bacterium; assembly: GCA_026991135.1. Classification (GTDB taxonomy): domain Bacteria; phylum Desulfobacterota; class Dissulfuribacteria; order Dissulfuribacterales; family QOAL01; genus JAADCZ01. The sequence continues at coordinate 12,958 of JALXCD010000087.1, forward strand.
TGGCAGATGTAGAATCAGTTTCAGGCGGTCCAGGAAACTTTAATGTTACCATCAAGGTTAAGCCCAGGGGAACAACGCCACAGTGTACAAATTGTAAGGCAGGTGAGGCTGCTGCTAAGACAGAGGTGCCTGATGAGTTTAACTTCGGATTGAGCACTAGAAAACCAATTTATATGCCTCATCCAATGGCCTATCCAAATCAGTGTGTCCTGGATACAGAAAATGCTGCTCCTGATGAAATAGAGGCCATTAAAGCAGCAATGCCAGCAGGGCATATAGATACCTCTCAATCTGAAGAGACGGTAAATCTAAATGTGGGTGCCATAATAGTTGCCACCGGCTGGAAGCCTTACGATCCAAATAAGATTACTAATTTAAAGTTTTCTGAGTATGAAAACGTCATCACAAACATGATGATGGAAAGACTGGCCTCACCCTCTGGACCAACCGGGGGTAAGGTCCTTCGTCCTTCCGATAACGAGGAGCCAAAGTCGGTTGGCTTTGTCCAGTGTGCTGGCTCAAGAGATGTCAATCATCTGGGATTTTGTTCATATATATGTTGTATGGCAACCTTGAAGCAGATTACCTATCTTAAGGAGCAAAATCCAGACATCGAATGTTATGTGTTTTATATCGATATTCGTTCCCCGGGTAGAAAGTACGAGAACTTTTATAAAAAGGTCAAAGAAATGGATAAAGTCCATTTCATTAAGGGGAAGGTTGCCGATATCCTTCCTGGCTCTGCTCCAGGCTCAGTAAAGCTTGTTGCTGAAGATACCATAGGCGGTGGTAAGAAAGAACAAGAGGTTGATCTTGCAGTCCTTGCTACTGGTATGCAGCCAGTGGGGGCTGAGTCCAAGATACCTGGTATTGAATATGATGCAGACGGCTTTGTTGTGCCCAAGGAGGGTATTATTCCATGCGGTTGTGCTATGAGGCCGATTGATGTCGTGTCCTCAGGCCAGAGTGCAACAGCCGCTGCATTAAAGGCTGTTCAGACAATTGCTAGGAGGGCAGGCTAATGTCAAAGAAAATAGGTTTATACATATATACAGGCGATGGAATAGCAGATGCGATTGATGTGGATAAGCTCATCGAGCTTGCCACAGGTGAGCTTGGTGTGGCAGTGGCCAAGAAACACGATGACCTTTATTCTCAAGATGGTCTTTCCATGATTAAGGCCGATATAGAAAGTGAAGAACTAAATGCCATTGCCGTAGCAGGTTTATCTTTTAGGTATGATTTTGAGGGACTTAAGTTCCCTGGGGTCTATACCGAGATGGTGGGTATTAGGGAACTTGTAGCTTGGAGTCACAAGGTTCCTGAGGATGCAGAAGATCCTGAAAAAGAAAAAGAGCATATTCAGGAGTTGGCAGAAGACTATATCAGAATGGCAGTTACTCGCTGTCAAAAGGCAGAGCTTCCAACTCCTGACAAAATGGAAGATGCTAGTGAAAGGGTTCTTGTCATTGGTGGTGGAGTATCAGGTCTTACAGCAGCTCTTGCAGCAGCAGACGCAGGGAAAGACGTACTTCTTGTCGAAAAACAGCCCGAGTTGGGCGGGTTTGCTGCCAAACTGAGAAAGCAAGTTCCTGTAGGTCCAACCTATGACAATCTGATTGATCCTGTAGTTGATGATTTAATTCAAAAGGTCCAATCCAATTCAAAAATAGTAGTTAAGACAAACACAGAGATCGCTAGGATTGCTGGTGTTCCAGGGGCTTTCAGAGTTTCCTTGAAAGAGACCGGCACAAAGAGCGAATGGGATGCTCCTGTTCCTTTGACTGAAGAAGAAAAGCTTGATGAAAACGGAAATGAACTTTCTGCAGAGGAACAGAAAAAGAAATATGATGAAAAGAACGAAGGCCGCCATGAATACACAGAGGTAGATCCAAATGCAGAGATTTGCGGTGCTGTTGTTTTAGCCTCTGGATGGAAGCCCTATGAACCAGAAGAAGGTGAGTTTGAACACCTTGCATGGGGCAATCCCAATGTAATTACAAATGTCCAGTTTGAAGAGCTTGCCAAGGAAGGCAAGGTAAAAAGGCCTTCTGATGGTAAGGAAGTCAAATCTGTGGCCTTTGTTCTTAGCCCAGGTGGGAAGGATGATGATGCGGATTTTCCATATGCAGGTGCAGTTACAAGCTTAGTTGCCCTGAAACAGGCAAAATATATTAGAGAGGATTATCCAGAAGATGGTAAGGCCTATGTCTTCTATCAACATATGAGGACACCCGGCCAATATGAATATTTCTATAGAGGCCTTCAAGATGATCCCGGTGTCTTTTTGACAAAAGGAGCTGTCACTAAGGTGGAACCATCAGGCGATGGTCTTAAGGTCACTGTTGAAAATACAATCCTTGGCGAAGATATTGATGTAGATGTTGATCTTGTTGTTCTTGCCACAGGTATGGTTCCGACTACCAAGGATGAACCTGTTGTCAACTTTGCTTACAGACAAGGGCCAGCCTTTAGAGATTTGGATCTCTTTGGAGGCTACTGCGATTCAAACTTCATTTGTTTCCCTTATGAGACCAGGAGAACTGGTGTATATGCAGCAGGTGGAGTTCGTCGTACAATGACCATTGAAGAGGCCATGGAGGACGCAACTGGTGCTGCTCTAAAGGCAATCCAGTCGGTAGTTGCTGCGGAAGAAGGCCATGCAGTTCATCCAAGGACCTGGGATTTTGATTATCCAGATTTTTACTTCCAGCGTTGTACTCAGTGTAAGCGTTGTACAGAGGAATGTCCCTTTGGCGCATTGGATGATGACGAAAAGGGTACTCCTAAGCCCAATCCTACCAGGTGCCGCCGTTGTGGAACCTGTATGGGTGCATGTCCAGAACGTATTATTGGATTCAAGGACTACAATATTGATATCGTAGGTTCCATGATTAAGGCCATTGAAGTTCCAGATGATGACGACGATAAGCTTAGAATGATTTGCTTTGCCTGTGAAAATGATGCCTATCCTGCACTAGAAATGGCGGCAAGAAAGGGACTTACATGGTCACCGCTAGTTAGAATTATTCCAGTTCGTTGTCTTGGTTCTGTAAACGTGTCCTGGATCAAGGACGCCATGTCAAGCGGGCTAGACGGTGCATTGCTTTTGGGATGTAAGTTTGGTGATGATTATCAGTGTCACTTTATAAAGGGAAGTGAGCTCGCCAATAGGCGTATGGATAATGTTGCGGAGTCCCTCAATTCTTTAGGTATGGAGCCCGAAAGGGTTAAACTCGAACAGGTCGCCATTGACGAGTATGATAAATTGCCTCAGATCATTAATGACTTTGTGGAGGAAATAATTGGCATGGGTCCGAACCCATTCAAGGGCTGGTAGGAGGTACCTAAAATGGCTGAAACAAAACATATAGAACCGGATCTGTCGTTTGTTCGTGGCCTCATGGAGGCCGGCGGCGATACGGTCAACAAATGCTACCAATGTGCAACTTGTTCTGTGGTTTGTCCGCTCTCAACTGAGGAGCGGGCCTTTCCTAGGAAAGAGATGTTGTGGGCCCAGTGGGGGCTTGCATCGAAGATCGCCGGGGATGCAGATGTCTGGCTTTGTCATCAGTGTGGTGACTGTTCGGCATACTGTCCAAGGGATGCAAAGCCTGGAGATGTCCTTGGTGCTATAAGGCTTAATGCCATTAAGTATTATGCAGAGCCCAAGGCCCTTTCGGAGATGTTGTCTAATTCTGCCGGAGTCATTGGAACCGTAGTTGCTGCCTTTATCGTATGGTTTATTGTGGCCTTTTTGTGGTCCTTGCATACCGGGGAATCTTTCCCTTTTCCTGAAGGGACCGTGGCCTATCACAAGATTTTGACCTTTGTTCCAATTGATCTCATTGTTCTTCCAATAGTGGCGCTTGTGGTTTGGGCCAGTTGGAAGGGAATTTCAAACTTCTGGAATGACATATCTGCTGGATCAGGAATGGTCTCTTATACTGGGACCGGGCCAAAACCGGCTATTGGGCCACTTTTTTCCAAATATTTGATTCCTGCCCTTCAAGAGATATTTGCGCACAAGAGGTTTGAAGAGTGTGGCCAGACAAAGGAAAGGGCAAAGGGACACAAACTCCTTTTGTGGTCCTTCATAATGCTATTCATCGTTACTGGCCTTGTCTTTGTCATCAATGACATCATCTATGTGCCACTTTTCCACGAGCACTTTACTCCAATGCCACTTTGGAACCCCATTAAGATATTTGCAAATGTGGCAGCTATTATGCTCATTGTTGGCATCTGGATGATCTATCAGATGAGAAAACAAAAGACAGAAGAAGGAGTCCTCAAAAGCTCAGAACAAGATTGGATTCTCATTTGGCTTATCTTTGCAGTTGGTGCTACTGGAATTGGCGCTGAACTTTTTAGACTCATGAATATTGCAGTGTTGGCATATCCAATCTACATACTGCACCTTGCAACAGTAGTTACCCTGTTCCTCGCCGTACCTTACAGTAAGTTTGCTCACCTCCTTTACAGGACCACGGCATACGTTTATCAGCGTTATGAAGAAGATATGAAGGCAGGAAAGGCGGGTTTTGGCATGGAAAAAGAAGTTCTACCAGTTGGTGAGGAGGCCCAAGAAGAGGGAAAAGAATAAAAAGCTCTCTTTTTATCGAGATAATGACAGGGGGCACTTGAGTTGCCCCCTTTTTTTTGGTAAAAAAGGACTTGCATTTTTTTGTTTTGTGACTAATATTCCTTTGCTCAACTTGAGCTGGCGTAGCTCAATTGGTAGAGCAGCTGATTTGTAATCAGCAGGTTGCGGGTTCGAGTCCCATCGCCAGCTCCAGTTTTGGCTGTGGAGAGGTTCCCGAGTGGCCAAAGGGGGCAGACTGTAAATCTGCTGGCGAAGCCTTCGGAGGTTCGAATCCTCCCCTCTCCACCAAAATTTTGAGTTAATACCCTTCGTGGGTTTTTTTGATTTATAGGGTTGCGGGAATAGCTCAATTGGCTAGAGCATCAGCCTTCCAAGCTGAGGGTTGCGGGTTCGAGTCCCGTTTCCCGCTCCATTTTTTATGCCCACGTAGCTCAGTCGGTAGAGCACTTCCTTGGTAAGGAAGAGGTCACCGGTTCAATCCCGGTCGTGGGCTCCATACTGGGATTTGGCATATCAATAATCAAATTTTAATAACCTGAGGAGCAATAGGTCATGAGCAAGCAGAAATTTGAGAGGAAGAAGCCGCACGTAAACGTAGGAACCATAGGGCACATAGACCATGGTAAGACGACGCTGACGGCAGCGATTACCAGGGTACTTTCAACGAAGGGTTGGGCAGATTTTACGCCATTTGATGAGAT
>JALXCD010000088.1 GCA_026991135.1 Deltaproteobacteria bacterium
AATTTTCTTTAGAAGCTTCTCATAAGAAAGATATTAGAGAAAGGTCTTTTGAAGAGGATTTAGAATTTAGGTTAATAGGGCAATTTGCCAAAAGCTTTATTCTTTTTGAAAAAAATGACCATCTTTTTATTCTTGACCAACATGCAGCCCATGAGGCCCTAATATTTAAGGTTTTAATGGAAGAATACAACAAGGAAGGTTCGATTAGCTGCCAGAACCTTCTTTTTCCAAAGGTTATTGAACTAGGTGAAGGCATTTCAGACGAGGTCCTGGAAAAGCTCTCTACCTTAAAAGAAACAGGTATAAAAGTAGAGCCCTTTGGCCATGATGCCCTAATTTTAAAGGCAATCCCACATCTTTTTGAGAAGAATGATATCTACTTAAAAGACATTGAAGAGATAATTGCTCTTTTTTTAAAGGATAAAGATATTCCAAAGGGTGAGCTTTTAAGAAAGGTCTTAAGTAGAATTTCATGTTCTCTTGCTATAAAGGCAAGAACTGCTCTTATTGAAGAAGAGATGAAGGAGCTTATCAAAAAGTGCCTCAAAATGAATGTGACAAACTGCCCACATGGACGGCCTGTAATGAAAAGGATTTCCGTCAATGAACTGGAAAGGGAGTTTTTTAGGAGATGACAGAAAATGGAATATTGCCAGAGCCCTTTCCCATTATTGCAATAGTTGGCCCTACAGGAGTTGGTAAGACATCTATCTCAATTCGTTTAGCAAAAAGGCTTGGAGGCGAGGTTGTAAACCTTGATTCAGTCCAGGTATATAAAGGCCTTGATATTGGCTCTGCAAAGCCAACCAAAAAGGAGCTCAAAGAGGTACCTCATCACTTAATTGATATAAGGATGCCATATGAGCCATTGGATGCCCAAAGCTTTTCAAGGCTTGCAACTTGGGCAATTCAAAGAATAATCCATAAGGGAAAGGTCCCCATCCTTGTTGGAGGTACTGGCTTTTATTTAAAAAGCGTATTTGAAGGCCTAAGTCCAATAACCTCAAGGGAGCCTGCCATCAGAAAGATGTTAAAAGATCTTCTTGAGGAGAAGGGCCATGAATATCTCTTTAAATGGTTAAAAGAGGTCGATGAAAAGACATGTGAAAAAATAAGCTCCAGTGATACCTACAGGCTCATTCGAGCCTTAGAGGTCTATCTTTCCACTGGAAGACCTTTTTCTTTGATATGCGGCGAAAAAAGACCCAAAGGAAAATTTTTTGGAAGGTCGGTTCTTAAGATTGGTCTTATTGTTGAAAGAAAAAGACTTTATGAAATGATAGACAAAAGGGTGGAGAATATGTTACTGGAAGGCTTCATCCAGGAGGTAAAGGGGCTTTTGGCAAAAGGTTTTAGTCCAAGTCTAAAGCCCTTGCAATCAATTGGATATAAACATATTATCTCCTACCTCCAAGGTGAAAAAACTCTTGATGAAGCGATTTATGAGATGAAAAGGGATACAAGAAGATACGCAAAAAGACAGATTACTTGGTTCAAAAAGGATGTGACCATAAGGTGGTTCAATCCCTTTTTTCTCTTGGAATCAGATGATATCTGGGAGGCTATAAGAAGATAAGTTGAATTTGCCAAACCTATTAACACTTTTTAGAATAGTGCTTACCCCCCTTCTTGTAATCTTTCTGATTAACAAACGCATGGACCTTGCCTTTTTGATTTTTATCCTTGCAGGAGTATCCGATGGACTGGATGGTTTTTTGGCCAGGGTAATGAATCAAAAGACAAAGATAGGGGCAATACTTGATCCTATTGCCGATAAGGCCTTATTAGCCTCATCCTATGTGACCTTGGCCGTAACAGGCTTAATTCCAAACTGGCTTGCCGTAACAGTTATAAGCAGAGATCTAATTATAATTTTTGGCGTAATTGTCCTTTTTTTGTTCCATTCAGGTGTGGAAATAAGACCATCTGTTATAAGTAAGCTTACAACACTTTTTCAATTAGTGACCATTTTTTTTGTTTTGGGTGCATCAGTCTTTTCTGTAAAAATTACAGTCTTGGTGACTTGTCTTTTTATAGTTACAGCAATTTTGACAGTGGCATCAGGTCTTCATTATCTTTATAAGGGGTTTATGTTATTGGCTACAGAATGAGAAGTAATTTTTTGAGTTGAACAATCTTTTGAAAGCGCAACAACTTAAGATCGAAGCCCTAAGAGATTCTAAAATGGGGGATAACCAATAAAATTTATTTCCTTGAATTTTTTAAAAAACTGTGGTAATTAAAGACCGCTTTTTGCCTAGGGGCCATCCACATATATTAGTCGGGGAGTGGCGCAGTCTGGTAGCGCATCTGCTTTGGGAGCAGAGGGCCGGGGGTTCAAATCCCTCCTCCCCGACCATATCCATTATTCTTTCAATAGCAATATTTCCTATTAAAAAGTCATTGACAGCCTGCCTGACAAAAAGTTAGTCTTATAGGTCTAATTTTTTGCGTTTTTTATTTTTCAGGGGCTATGTGGGGTAATGTTTGACCTTAAAAATTATATTCAAGAAAGAAAAGAGGTTATAGATAAGGCCTTAGAAAGATACCTTCCAAAACCTGCTGGTCCAGAAGGGAAAGTCATAGAGGCCATGAGATATAGTGTCTCTGCAGGTGGCAAAAGGGTTAGACCAATTCTATTGATGGCTGCCTGTGATGCAGTGGGGGGAGATTCTAAGGAGCTTTTGCCCGCTGCCTGTGCCCTTGAATGTGTTCATACATACTCTCTTATTCATGATGATCTTCCTGCAATGGATGATGATGATTTAAGGCGTGGCAAGCCAACATGTCATAAGGTGTTCGGTGAAGCAATTGCGATTCTTGCAGGTGACGGTCTTTTGACATATGCCTTTGAGCTTATGACCCATGATGATCTGTTAAAAAATTGTGGAAGTGATCTGGTCACCAAGGCAATCTACATCTTTTCAAAGGCAGCTGGTGTTTCTGGAATGGTTGGTGGACAAACAGCAGATGTTCTCTTTGAAGGAAAGCCAGTTGATGCAGAAACCCTTGCCTACATTCACAGTCACAAGACGGGCGCCCTCATTAGGGCCTCGGTAGAAATGGGAGCGATCCTTGGAAGAGGTGATCAAAATCAGATTGAAAGACTTTCGAGCTTTGGAACGGCCCTGGGGCTGGCATTTCAGGTTATTGATGACCTTTTGGATGTTGTGGGTGATGAGGAAAAATTGGGAAAGCCAGTGGGATCGGACATCAAGAATCAAAAGGCCACGTATCCAGCTCTTTTTGGAATTGAAGAAACCAGAAAAAGGGCAAACGAGCTAAAGGAACAAGCCCTTTTAGCCCTTTCAGCCTTTGGAGAAGAGGCGGAACCTCTAAGGGCCATTGCCCGTTACGTGGTTGAAAGAGATCGATAAAACAAGGAGTTTTGAAGATATGAGCTGTATTTTAGATAATGTTAATAGTCCAAAGGATATTAAGGGATTAAGCATTAAGGACCTTAATAAACTTGCCTCTGAAATCAGAAAAACAATAGTTACCACTGTCTCTGAGAAAGGTGGACATCTTGCACCAAGCCTGGGTGTAGTTGAACTCACACTAGCACTTCATTATGTCTTTGATTCACCTAAGGATAAAATCATTTGGGATGTGGGGCATCAGGCCTATGCCCACAAACTTATTACAGGAAGAAGGGACAGATTTTCCACATTAAGACAACAGGGAGGAATAAGCGGCTTTCCCAAAAGGGAGGAAAGTGAGCATGATATACTCGATACCGGGCACAGCAGTACGTCTATCTCTGCTGCTCTGGGAATAACAACGGCCCTTTCTCTTAAAGAAAAGGAGGGCAAGGTGATAGCTGTCATTGGGGATGGATCCATGACTGCTGGTCTTGCCTTTGAGGCCTTAAATAATGCTGGGCATCTTCGAAAGGATCTTATTGTAATTTTAAATGATAATGAGATGTCCATTTCTCCAAATGTCGGTGCACTTTCTTCATTTTTAAGTAGAAAGCTTACCTCCAGATTTGCCACCAAGATCAAGACAGAGCTTGAAAGCTTTTTAAAGCGTTCCGAAGTAGGGGTAAATATCTGGCAGGTATTAAAAAAGAGTGAGGATTCCCTTAAGAGCCTGTTGACTCCGGGGATGCTTTTTGAGGCCCTTCAGTTCGAATATATTGGCCCCATTCCAGGTCATCACCTGGATACTCTCATTGAGACCCTTAAAAATGTGAAAAATGTTCCTGGGCCGGTTTTGGTACATGTCTTGACTAAAAAGGGGAAGGGCTATGCGCCAGCAGAAAAGCATCCTGATCTTTTTCACGGCCTTGGTCCCTTTGATATTGCTACTGGAAAGCCCAAAAAGCCTTCGGTCCCTAAGCCTCCATCCTATACGGAAATTTTTGGACAAACCATTGTAAGGCTTGCCAAGGATGATCCGAAAATTGTGGGAATCACTGCTGCAATGCCAGCAGGGACAGGGCTTAAAGCCCTTCAAGAGGCAATACCAGAGCGGTTTTTTGATGTAGGTATTGCAGAACAGCATGCAGTTACCTTTGCCGCAGGCCTTGCTCTTGAAGGGATGAAACCCGTGGTAGCAATCTATTCAACATTTCTCCAGAGGGCTTTTGACCAGGTGATTCATGATGTATGTCTTACTGGTCTGCCTGTGGTTTTTGCCTTAGATAGAGGTGGCCTTGTTGGAGATGATGGACCGACACATCACGGGGTCTTTGACCTATCCTATCTCAGAATGATACCCAATATGGTGGTAATGTCCCCAAAGGATGAAAACGAGCTTCAACACATGTTATATACTGCAGTAAAATATGATGGCCCCATTGCAGTTCGTTATCCTCGTGGAAATGGAATTGGTGTTAGCCTGGATTGGCAGTTAAAAGAGCTTGAGATAGGAAAGGCAGAGGTACTTAAAGATGGAGAGGATGTTGCCATCCTGGCCATTGGTCAGCATGTTCATACTGCAACTCTTGCTGCAGAAGAACTTGAAAAGCGCGGAATAAAGGCAAAGGTTGTTAATATGCGTTTTGTGAAGCCAATAGATAGGGAACTCATTGAAAATGTAGCAAATGAAATCGGGAAGATTGTGACCATTGAAGAAAACGCACTCATAGGAGGTTTTGGTTCTGCTGTTCTTGAATGCTTATCAGATAACGGTTTTACAGATGTCATTGTAAAGAGGCTTGGTCTTCCTGACAGGTTTATAGAACATGGCAGTCAGCCTATATTGAGGAAAAAGGTGGGGCTTGACGTTGATTCTGTCATAAAGGCATGTGAAGAGCTTATTCAAAATGTAACTCCACAAGAAGAAAAGAGTGTAAAAATACACTCCCTTCCTGTTTAGGTCTTAAATAAAATTGCGATAGAAAAGGGCCCTGATTCCAAAAACAGGGCCCTTTTATTGTCATTATTTTGACTATTGTGACTTTTTTACCACACTCTATTTTTCCATTTAAAGAATTATTTGAGAAATTGTTTACTTAATATTCAGTTAGTATTATAATATTTTTTAAAATTACTAGTTGATTGTTAATTTTAAACATTTTTTTAGTTATAAAAAACTTGTCAT
>JALXCD010000089.1 GCA_026991135.1 Deltaproteobacteria bacterium
GTCTAGGACGCCGGCCTCTCACGCCGGAAACAGGGGTTCGAGTCCCCTTGGGACCGCCATTTTTAATCGGCCTTTTTCCTCATAAATGTTGGCATGTCCAGAAGATCTGGATCAAGGGCGTCAAGCCCTGTGAATTCTCCCTGATTTAAAGAGGAATTTAGTCCAATTTTTCCTTTCTTAACCCTTTGAATAGGAAGCTCCTCATCATCTTCTTCCCGAATAAGTTTCTTTTTCCTGGCCTGCTCAATGCTTGCTATGGTCGGATCTTCAATCTGAATCTTGTTTTCCCTACCAATTCCAGTTGCGATTACAGTTACCCTGATATCCTCACCCATGTTGTCATCAAAGACGGTTCCCCAGATGATATTGGCATCCTCGTGGGCCTCTTCATGAATAAGGCTAGAAGCCTGGTCAACCTCTTCCATACTCAAAGAGTTAGAGCTTGCCGTTATATTCATTAGAATGCCCCTTGCTCCACTTATAGACACATCTTCCAACAGGGGGTTGGCAATAGCCATCTGGACCGCCTCAAGAGCTCGTCTTTCACCCCTTGCAACTCCAGTTCCCATAAGGGCCATACCCATTTCCGCCATAACAGTTCGAACATCTGCAAAGTCAACATTTATATAACCTTGTACAACAATGAGATCAGATATACCTCTCACAGCATAATATAGCACCTCGTCTGCCTTTCTGAACATTTCAAGAATGGGGGTGTTAGGGGCAGCTAGATTTTTCAATCTATCGTTTGGAATGGTGATAATGGTGTCCACCACTTCCTTAAGGCGTGCTATTCCGTCATCGGCCTGCTTGGCCCTTCTTTTTCCTTCAAAACTAAAGGGCCTTGTGACTACTGCTACCGTAAGGGCCCCCACCTCTTTGCTTATTTCGGCGATAACAGGTGCTCCTCCAGTTCCTGTTCCTCCACCCATCCCTGCTGTGACAAAGACCATATCGGCCCCTTCCAAGGCTCTTTTTATCTCGTCTGCACTTTCCTCTGCTGCCTCTCTTCCTATTTCTGGTTTTGCGCCAGCTCCAAGCCCCTTTGTTAGGTTTGCTCCAAGCTGGATCTTCACATCGGCCTTTGACATCTCAAGGGCTTGGGCATCCGTATTTGCAGCAATAAATTCAACCCCTTGAAGTTCGAGGTTGATCATATTATTGATGGCATTACCTCCACCACCACCTACTCCTATAACCTTAATCTTTGCCTGAAGTTCATTTTCTACAAATTCCAAGGGCATTTTCCCCTCCTCTTTTTTATAGGCCAAACCATCTTTTCATCTTGCCTTTAACTTTCTTTATAAGAGTATCACCTTTATCCTTGATTTTGTCTGGATTCTGCGGCCTGTCTTCAAATCCGTACAGAACAAGGCCAATGGCTGTAGCATATTGTGGGCTGTTCACTACATCTACAAGCCCGCTAATACCTTTAGGATAACCAACTCGACTAGGGAGTTGAAATATCTGATCTGCCATTTCACAAATTCCAGGCAAAAGGGCAGAACCTCCAGTTATTACTATCCCAGAGGCAAGGAGTTCTTTAAGTTTTGTACGTTGAATCTCCTGATCCAATAGTGAAAATATTTCCTCTACCCTTGGCTCGATAATTTCTGCAAGAATATGACGGGACAGTTGTCTTGGCCTCCTATCGCCAACACTTGGAACTTCAATCATCTCATCCCTTTTGCACATGGAGACAAGACAAGTTCCATAACGAATTTTTATCTTTTCCGCATCGTTCATTGGGGTTCTTAAACCTACTGAGATATCATAGGTTAGATTATTTCCACCAAGTCCCAAGACTGCTGTATGTTTAATTGCGCCCTCGCTCAAGATGGCTAGATCAGTAGTTCCACCACCAAAATCAATCAAGGCGACCCCTATCTCCCTTTCTTCATCAGTTACTACTGCCTGAGCAGATGCCAGGGGTTGAAGGACTATATCTTCAACCTCTAGCCCAGCTCTATTTGCACACTTTATAAGGTTCTGAGCTGCTGTTACTGCGCCTGTAACGATGTGAACTTTGGCCTCAAGGCGGACCCCCATCATGCCTACAGGGTCAAGGATTCCATCTTGGTCATCAACTATGTACTCCTGGGGAAGGACATGGATTATCTCCCTGTCCATGGGAATTGCAACTGCCTGTGCTGCATCGATTACCCTTGCCACATCTTCTTCTGTAATTTCCTCGCCCTTTACTGCAATTACGCCATGACTGTTAAAACCTTTAACATGACTTCCAGCAATTCCAATAAAGACCGATGAGATTTCACAGCCTGCCATGAGCTCTGCTTCTTCAACGGCCTTTCTAATGGAATTGACTGTGCTGTCTATATTGACAACAACCCCCTTTCTAAGTCCAATAGACGGATGGGTTCCTACTCCAATTATCTCAATGGAGTCTTCGCCCATCTCGCCTACAACAGCACATATCTTGGTTGTGCCAATATCGAGGCCAACTACTATGTCATAGGGGGGTACAGCCATTTCTTATTTCACCCTGCTTTTTACCTTTGCAAGGGCCATATCCCTTCCATAACCTACATTCACACTAATGACCTTTGCATATTGTCCCGAATTATACAATTGCACCAGAATCTTTTCAGCCCTATAAAATTGCTTTTTAATCTTGGATCGATCCAACATAAATGGTACCGCTCTATCAGCAGTGTAAATGACTACCTTTTGCGTGTTGGGAAAGTCGATTTGACTGATATTGTTATATCCAAGGGCCCTTACACCACGTTTTGACATGCCGATGATTAAAAGGGCGTCCTTCATTTTTTTATGGTCAATTAATTGGGAAATGTTTTTTATATCTTTGAGGCTTTCTATGGAAATATCCTTTTCCAATTCAATTCCTGTTATTATTGGGCCAGAAAAGGCGTCTTTTGGTTCCAAGGGTTTAAATGGAGTACCATATTTATCCACTAAAAAGATATTTTTACCAATCCTTGTAAGGGCAAAGGGCTCATATTCAATAATATGGATAGCTATTACATCTGGAAGCCTTCTTTCAATGCTTACATCTCTTATCCATGGATCTTTTAATATGGACTGTCTTGCCTTTTTTAAGTCAATGCTAAATATATTTTGTCCATTTTTAATTGAACTAAGCCTAATTATTCTTTTCTCATCTACCTTTTTATTACCTGTAACTTCAATATTTGATACAAAAAAATAGGGGCAACATTTCATCCATTTTTTTATGCCATATACAGTTCCAGCTATTCCACCGGTTATTAATATCAATGTCAAAGAAATCAGCGCCAACCTTGTTAGAAGTGGCGAAGTTGCCTTTTTATTCCCTGGCCTTTTGAAACCTGTTGTTTTCTTTTTCCTAAATCTTGTTGCCATCATTCCAGATGACCACCTCTTCTCTTAATAAGGTATTTGTTTCCTTAAACACCCTTTCTTTTGTAAGCTCTATTAGCTTAAGAATGTCTGATGCCTTCGCCTTCCCTCTATTTATAATAAAGTTTGCATGTTTTTTTGATATCTGGGCATCATTTATTGAATAGCCCTTTAGTCCACAAAGTGTAATAAGTTGCCACGCAGGTGTACTTTTAGGGTTTTTAAAGATACAACCTGAACTTGGAAAACCGATAGGTTGACTTTTTGCCCTATTTCTCATTGCAAATTGTATTATTTTTCTTGATTGTTCAGGCCTTGTTTTCAAAAGACTATTTATTTTTTTTGTCTTTTGTTTAACTTGAGTTTTGTCAATTCTAAACTTGACAGCAGAGATCAAACAGTCTTTTGGAATATTGGTTTTTCTATAGGAAAAAGTAAGATTATCTACTTCTTTCCAATAACTTCCATTTTCGCTGGTTAAAAGAATATGGGTTAAAAAGTTACCTATGGAAATGCCTCCTGCCCCAGCATTCATAAAGACAGCTCCTCCGATGGAACCTGGTATTCCAAAAAGAGGCTCAAGCCCTCCGAGGCCATTTTCCATGCAAAATTTTATTGTTTGCCATATTAAACAACCGGATTGAGCTATCAAAGAGCCGTTTTTTAGAGTGATCTTTTTTAAAAGGGAAAGAGAAAGGACAACCTTTGGGTCTTCAGCAACAATCAGGTTGCTTCCATTTCCAAAAATTTTAAAGGAGATGCCATTTTTTCTTAAAAAACTTAATGTCTTTTCAAGGGAGGAAATAGAGCAAGGAAGTAAAAATATATTTGCCACACCACCTGTTTTCATGGTGGTAAGAGGCGAAAGATCCACCTCTCTTTTTATTAAAAGACCATCAATTTTTGATAGGTCTTTAGCCAGCTGCTGCAATTTCATCTCCTTTAAGTCTTTCAATAAGTCTTGGTCCTATACGACCTATGGCCCCAGCGCCAAGGGTAAAGACTACATCACCTGGAAAAAGGGTAGGGCAAACTGCATCTGGTAAGTCAAAAACCCTTTCTAAAAAATGTACCTTTTGGCCTGTTGCCTCATTTATGATTTTCGCAAGTCTTTTGCCAGATACACCCACAATAGGCTGTTCACTTGCTGGATAAATCTCTGTAATCCATACTTCATCTGCTTCTTCAAAACAGGTTGCAAATTCATTCATTAGGGCCTTTGTCCTTGTAAATCTATGTGGTTCAAAAAGGCAAATAAGCCTTTTTTCGGGCCATATTTCACGGGCAGCCTTGAGCGTTGCCCTTATTTCAGTTGGATGGTGGGCGTAATCATCAACAATGGTTATGTCGTTCATTGTACCCAATATTTCAAATCTTCTCCCGACCCCCCTGTAGGATTCAAGTCCTTTTTTTATGGTGGCAAATGGAAGTTCAAGTTCAAGGCCTACTGAAATGGCGGCAAGGGCATTTCTAACATGATGAATGCCAGGAACAATTAACTCAACAGTTCCAAGTTTTTGCCCCAAATAAGAACATGAAAATGTGGTACCAAGAGAAGTATTTTGGGTAATATCAGTGGCAACTAAGTCGTTTCCTGGATCAATCCCATAAAGTATATGTCTTTTTTTATTCTTTTTAACAACTTCAATGACATATTGGTCGTCACCACAGGCAATCACCAATCCATAAAAGGGGATCTTTTCAGAAAATCTCAAGAAGCTTTCCTTTATTGAATTAAGATCGTGGTAGTAATCAAGATGTTCCTTATCTATATTTGTAATAACCACGATGCTTGGGGTAAGTCTTAAAAAACTTCCATCGCTTTCGTCTGCCTCTGCCACTAAAAAGTCTCCCTTTCCCCAGTAGGCATTGGTCCCAATGCCCTTAACCTGGCCTCCAATTATCACAGTTGGGTCCAGATGGGCAGCCTGGAATACAGAGGCTATCATAGATGTGGTGCTAGTTTTACCATGGGCCCCTGCCACAGCTATCCCAAATTTTTTAAAGCGCATAAGCTCTCCTAACATTTCTGCCCTAGGGATAATTGGGATACCTGCGGCCTTTGCAGCTACGACCTCGGGATTATCATCTTTTATTGCCGATGAAAGGACAACCACATCTGCCCCTATTATATTTTCAGGTTTGTGACCTATAAATATGGATGCACCTTTTTGGGAAAGCCTTTTGGTTATCATAGAGTCTCTTAAATCAGAGCCAGAGACTCGATAACCTAGAGTCAAAAGGACCTGGGCAAGTCCACTCATGCCAATTCCACCAATGCCAACAAAGTGGATGTGCTGTTTTTTATACATTCCCCCAAAACCCCTTTCAGTTTATATTCTCATGTTGCTGCAAGTTTGAGGAGGGACTCTGAAATGGCCCTTGCTGCCTCTGGCCTTCCTAGTGATTTTGCCTTAAGGGCCATTTCATTTAACCTTTTTTCATCGGTCATAAGTCTTTCTATTTCTGAGGCAAGAGTGATTGCCCCCACCTCGCTTTCAATAAAATAAATGCCTGCCCCTTCCTCGCAGATGGCCTTGGCATTTAGCTCCTGATGACCATCTGCTGAATATGGATATGGGATATAAATTGCTGGTTTTCCAAGGGCAGTTATCTCAGCGATTGTGCTTGCCCCTGCCCTGCAAATTATCAGATCAGCCCATGAATATGCAATCCCTATTTTGTCAATAAATTCTCTGACATCTACCGGACAATTAGATTTTTTGTAAAAACTTTCTAGGTATTCTTTATCTTGAGAACCACATTGATGAATTGCCTGAAACTGCCTCCCCGATTTTTTTAATATCTCAAGACTTGAACTAACCAGTCTATTAAGGCTTTTGGCTCCCTGGCTTCCGCCAATTATTAAGATATTGAAATTGTCATCCTTTTTTTCTTGAAGGCCTTGTTCGAGAATTTCCCACCTTACTGGGTTCCCAAGATATTCGGTCTTTTCGAGATCAAAGAATTTATAAGAGGTCTTAAAACTTATAAAAATTTTATCTGCAAATCGGGCTGATATTCTATTTGTCAGCCCTGGCAAGGTGTTTTGCTCATGTATGGCAGAAGGTATCTTGAGAAATTTTGAGGCCACAAGAACAGGCCCTGAAACATATCCGCCAACACCCAGGACAACATGTGGTTTAAACTGCCGCAAGAGTTTGATTGATTTTATGATGGGAACAGGCAGGCCCAAAAGAGCACCAAGTGCCTTTAAAAAGCTACCACCCTTAATGGGTTTTACCTCAATAACCCTATAAATGAGATCTTTTTTCACAAGAATTTTTTTTTCTATTGGTCTTCCTGTTCCAATCCAAAGTGTTTCTATTTTTTTAAGTTTTGAAAGCTCTTCAAGTATTGAAAGACCTGGAAATATGTGCCCTCCTGTTCCACCTCCGGCAATGGCTATTTTAAAGGTCTCTTTCATTTTATCTGTTTTTTTAAGGCGAAAACTTCCCTTTTAAAAATTTCGCCTCTTTCTTTATAACTGGAAAAAAGGTCGAAACTTGCACATGCAGGACTTAAAAGAACTGTGTCTCCTTCTTTTGCCATCTCCCTTGCAGCTATTACCGCCTTTTTCATCACAATATCCCCTTTATCATCATGTATGACAACATCTCTTGGGATAATGCCCTTTAAAATGTTTTTTATCCTTGCGCCCTCTTTTCCTATATAAACAGCACCTTTTATTCTTTTTGCTACTCCGTTTTTCTTTAAAAAATATGCTAAATCTTCAAAGTTTTCGCCCTTGCCAAGCCCTCCCAATATAAGGATAAGACCGGAATTTATGGCTCTGAGAGCAGCCTTTAGAGCATGTATATTTGTGGCCTTTGAATCATCAATGAATTTTATCCCATCAATCTCTGCCAAAAATTCCATTCTGTGACTTGGCGCTTTGAAGTTTGATATGCCCTTTAAAATTGCTTCCTTAGATGCACCAAGAGTCAGGGCAGAAATTATGGAAGATGTCAGATTATCCAGGTTATGGCGCCCTTTAAGTCCCCATTTTGATATGTCAAAGGATATTTTTTTATCTTTAAAGAGAATTTCTAGATACCCTTTTTCATGTCCGTTTATAATATTTTTTAGAAAAAAGACATTTTTTGAAGGGATGTTTAATTCTCTTTCTTTTATGCCCCTTCCAATAATTGCGGTGTGGGCTTTTTCTTGAAATTTAAAAAGGTTCAACTTGGCCTTTTTATAATCTCCAAGATCTTTGTGTCTATCCAAGTGATCAGGGGCAATGTTGAGGCATACGGCAACATTAAAAAAAGGATGCTCAAACCAATCAAAGTCTTTATTAAAATATTCCAGTTGGAAGCTACTTATTTCCAGTACTGCGATTGTTTTTTTAGAATTTTTGTCCATTAGGTCAAAAAGAGGTGGACTGATGTTTCCAGCACAGATCGCATCTAAGCCTCCTTCTTTTAAAAGATGTAAGGTTAAAAGGGTGGTTGTGGTCTTTCCGTTTGTTCCGGTTATTCCAATTAATGGGCCTTTCCAGAGACATGCCGCCAGATAGATATCTCCCACGTGGGGAATGGAAAATTCCTTTGAAAGCGAAAGGACCTTGTGCTTTTTGGGAATTCCTGGACTAACTACAATAAGGTCAAGATCTTCTATATCTTCTTTTTCTATTTCATCAGAACATTTAAAAAATACATTTTTTGCGTTTAAAAGAGGATGAATTCCCTTATTCCACTTGTCAACCGGAAGGTCGTCAGCAAGTAAAAGACTAGCCCCCTTTTCGAATAGCCACTTTGCAGCAGCTTTTCCAGATACACCCATTCCAAGTACACAAATCTTTTTATCTCTGAAATATTCCATGTGTTATCTAAGTTTCAGGGTGCTTATGGCCAGAAGGCCAAGAAGTACTGAGATTATCCAAAATCTCACTATAACCTTTGGCTCTGGCCAGCCCATCATTTCAAAATGGTGATGTAAAGGGGCCATTCTAAATATTCTCTTGCCCTTTGTTATTTTGAAATATCCAACTTGCATCATTACAGAAAGGGCCTCGGCTACGAATATCCCGCCAACTATTGCTAGTAGAATTTCTTGTTTTGACATAAGGGCTACAGCTCCCAATGCCCCACCCATTGCGAGTGATCCAACATCTCCCATAAAGATTTCAGCAGGGTAGGTGTTATACCACAGGAAACCAAGACCGGCTCCAACCATGGCGCCACAAAAGATTGAAAGCTCTCCAACCCCTGGGACATAGGGTATTTGAAGGTAATGGGCAAGCTTTGAATGACCAGCTAAGTAGCAAAAAAGCGTATAAACTGCTGAAGAAACGACAAATGGACCAGTAGCAAGACCGTCGAGGCCATCAGTTAAATTTACTGCATTTGAAGCGCCTGCAATTACAAGATATGCAAATACTATATAGATAAGTCCAAGGTCAGGATAAAGATTTTTAAAAAAGGGAACACTTAAATGCGTATCCCAGTGTCCGCTTATTACAAGAATTAGTGAGCAAAGTCCGATAAGAGTGGCCTGGATAAAGAGCTTCCAGCGGCCCTTGAGTCCCTTAGGATTTTTATGCCTAATCTTTAGCCAGTCATCTACAAATCCAATGGATGAAAAACCCAAAAGTATAATTAGAGCGATCCAGATAAAGAGGTTGGTTAGGTCTGCCCAAAGGAGGGTTGAGGTGGCTATAGCAAAGTTTATCAATATCCCTCCCATGCTTGGAGTTCCTGTTTTTTTTAGGTGGCTCTTGGGGCCATCATCCCTTACCACCTGCCCAAACTGAAGTTTCTTTATCTTTTTTATAAACCAGGGTCCCAGAAAAAGGGTAATGGCAAGGGCGGTTACTGCCGCATATATGGTCCTAAATGTTATGTATCTAAAGACATTAAAAAAGGATAATAAATTATGGAGTGGATAGAGGAGATGAAAAAGCATTAAAAATCCTCTCCAATCCTTTTTTCGATGAATTCTTTGAGCCTGTCAAGGTTGACCCCTCTTGAACCCTTTAAGAGCACAACCCTTTTGGAACCATTAAAAAAAAGTCTGTTATCAGCCTTTAAAAATTCAAGGGCGTCCTGCCATGTCCTAAAGGTTTTTATTTTCTTTGGAGTAAGGCCCGATTCCACTGCCCCTTGGGCTATTTTTTTAGAAAGATTTCCAATTGCAATTAGTATGGATGGTGAAAGTGTGCTGCTGACCTTACCAATTTCAATGTGGAATTTTTCGGCATCTTTCCCCAATTCGAGCATATCACCAAGAATGAGATTTTTTTTCTCATTAGGGAAGTTTTTCCTTAAAAACTCCAATGCAGCCTTCATGGAGGCCGGATTTGCATTATAGGAGTCATCCAGAATTATCCATCCAGAAGAAAATTTTTCTATATTCATCCTTCCTGAAATTGCACCTGTTTCCGCTACGGCCTCTTTGATCTTGTCAACTGGAATATTAAGGGCTATTCCACAGGAAATTGCAGAAAGGATATTTGAAATGTTAAAGCTTCCAATAAGTGGAGATGTAAATTTGTAATCCTTGCCATCTATAATGACGTTGATTTCAAGGCCTTCTTTCCTTTCGGTCCATTCTTTTGCATAGATGTGAGAGAGGAAATTACACCTCTTTGCCGACTTTTCAGAAATACCGTAAGTGTATATCTTTCTTGTCTTTAATCTTTTGGCATTTTTTATCAAAAGCTCATCGTCTGCATTCAATATGGCAATTCCGTCTTCTGGCAGGGATTCAAACAAAAAGCCCTTTTCAAGGGCAATATTTTCAACTGTCTTAAGGCCTTCAAGGTGGACAGGTTTAATACAGGTGATAATGCCTACCTCTGGCCTTGCTATTTCACAAAGCCTTTTAATTTCACCAGGAAGATTTGTTCCCATTTCCAAAATGGCCCACTCAACTCCAGGCCTTAGTCCAAAAACAGTTAAAGGAAGGCCTATAAGATTATTAAAGTTTCCAGAAGTGGCTTGGACATTAAATTTTTTTGAAAGAACTGCCTTCAAAAGTTCTTTGGTGGTGGTTTTCCCGCAGCTTCCTGTAATGCCAATGGTTTTAACACCTAAAAACTCAAGATACCATCTGGCAAGATCCCCAAGCGCAAAAAGGGTATCCTGGACCTTAATGAGGGGAAGTTCAGACGGGGCAGAAAAATCCCTTTTTTTATCAACTACTGCACAAATGGCCCCCTTTTCCAACACTTCATCCAAAAAGTCATGACCATCAAAGCGCTCACCCCTTAGGGCAAAAAAGACTGCCTCCTTTTCTACATTTCTGGAATCTGTTGAGACAGATAAAAATTGCCTTTCAAGTATTTCATCTTTTCCATTTATAAGTTTTCCGCCTATGGCCTCTTTTAAAAGATAAATGGTTGGCTGAATTTCATTTCCAAAAAATTTTTTTTCTGAAAGTTCATTCTCAAGGTGGATTTTATCGTCAAAGGAAAGTCTTTCGTTTCCAATTATCTGGTAGTCTTCGTGGCCTTTACCAGCCAAAAGAATAATGTCACCTCTTTGTGCTATTTGACTTGCAAACCTTATTGCATCATCCCGTCTTACTATAACCCTTGTCTTTCCCTTTAGGTTTGCAAAAACCCCTTTTAACATCTCTTTTATAATTGATCGAGGGTCTTCATTTCTGGGATTATCTGAAGTAATGATTGCAAGATCAGAATATTTGGCTGCAATTTTTCCCATCTCAGGCCTTTTGGCCCTATCTCGATTTCCTCCACAGCCAACTATGGTGATTATTCTCTTTTCCCTTATTGCCTTAAGGGTAAGGAGGACATTTTTAAGGGCATCCGGGGTGTGGGCATAGTCAACGAATCCATAAACTCCATTGATAAATAAAGGTTCCAAGCGCCCTTTAACATTTTTTAATGCTTTTATTCCCTTGGCTATATCTTCATTGGATATACCAAGACCTTTTGTCACACCAATGGCACCAAGGATGTTATAAATATTAAAATTACCTATTAAATGTGATTTAATTGAAAAATTTATCCCAAAGGCAGAGACCCTGGCCTTTATTCCATCAAGATCAGTTGAATAGCTAATTGGAAATACATCGGCCTTTTCCTTAAGACCATAGGTTATAATTTCTCCTTTAGCTTCTTTTAGAAGCCTTTTCCCAAAGGGATCATCAATGTTAATTACCGATTTTTCAGGATTAAGAGTTGTAAAAAGCTTCTTTTTTGAATGAAAATAATCTTCAAGGGTCTTGTGATAGTCTAGATGATCATGGCTTAAATTTGTGAATAATACACTTTTAAAATTTACTCCAAAGACCCTCCCCTGGGAAAGGGCGTGGGAGGATACTTCAGAAATTACATAGGTAACCCCAGCATCAAAGGCCTTTTTTAAAAAAGAGTGAAAGGAGATTAAGTCTGGAGTGGTAAGAGTGGCCTTTTCTCTTTTACCTGCTATTTCCTGAAATATGGTTCCTGAGATGGCAGTCCTTTTACCAGAACATTTTAAAATGGAATCTATCAAAAATGCACTGGTTGTCTTTCCATTGGTTCCAGTGATTCCTATAATTGAAAGTTTAGAGCTCACGTTTCCATAAAATTTTGAAACAACCTTGCCACCACATTCATGAATGTCTTTTGAAAAAATTAAAGGTACTTCTTTTGGTACATCAAGGCCCAGCCTTTCCATGCAATCAAAGGGGCAAAGTATGGCTGCTGCCCCATTTTTAATGGCCTCTTTTATATAATCGCATCCATGGGTCCTTGTGCCAGGAAGGGCTATAAAAAGCCCCCCTTTTTTGACCTTTTTTGAATCAAGAGAAAGGGAGGATATATCAACGGCATCTGACCAGTTAACAGAATGGATCTCCTGTATTATTTCGTCAAAAAGTTCTCTAATGAGCATCTTTTAAAAAAGAATTTTAACAGGTTAGAAATCAACTTTCACAAATAATTAAACAGCCCTTTTCCTTGGAAATTCTTTTGCCAGGCTTTGGGAATTGAGCCTTTACAGTTCCTTTCCCAGATATCTTTGGAGTAACACCCATCTGCTCCATCATTTCAATGGCACTTCTCATTGAAAGCCCTATAAGGTCAGGCATCTTGTTTGAGCTTGGGATTTTTGCCTTTTTATAAAAGGGTCTTTTAAGAGCAAGGCTTACACCATCTTCAAATTGAAATCGTTTATTAATGGCATCTGCCCCCATCCTTGCCAGATGGACCATTCTGCCAAGTGTTCCTCTTCTTCTATCAGGTCTAAGTTTTGCGTCAAAAAGACAAGAAATATATACTACTTTTGGATTTTTCTTTGGCCAGAATCCAAGACCAATTACTTGAAAACCTTCTCCCTTTTTCAAAAAAGAAGCGACTGAAGGACCAGAGTTGTCGCCAATTAATTCTAAGAGTCTTTTGTGGGTATTTTCATCAAGAATTGCCCTTTCTTTTGTGTTCTCATTTGAACTTTTTGAAAGAAGAAGACTTGGTCTTTCTATATTTTTGTTGGCAACAAGTCTTGAGAAGGCAAAAAGGAGTTGCAATGGGGTTGCCTCTGCCTGTGAGTCAAGGATTTGAGTCATGTTATCGGAAAGAATCATTGGTAATGTTCCCTGATTTTCATCTGGAAGGTCTATGCCGGTCTTTTGACCAAGGCCAAGTGCAATAAGGGTTGAAAGGGTATTTGAAGTGAGTGATAGGTTTTCAAAATGGTCTTCTTTTACTCTCGTCCAGACACCAGAATCCTCTTTAAAAAGATGCCAGTGCCATCTTACAGTTTTGAGACTTTGTATTTTATTATTTTCATTAAGTACACTTTTTTCTTTGTTTTCACTTTGTTCTTGGAGTGTTTGTTCCTCTATGTTTTGTAAAAGGCTAAGGCAGTAAATTAATGGCCAAGGATTAATGGTCTCCTTTATAGCAATAATCTTTTCACCTTCTTGGGATGCCTTATTTGCCATGGCAAGAATATTTCCTGTTTTTAAATCCATTATAATAATACTTCCCTTTTTGGCCCTAAGACGCCTTATTTGCCAGTTGAGATTTAGCTGACATTCTTCTTGGAGATTTTTTTCAAGGGAAAGGACAACCGGCATCTGATTTTTTTTGGGCTCAATTGGAGATAACAGATCATCATAAACGTATTCAATCCCTTCAAGGCCACGTCCATACCCATCTACAAAGCCCAAAAGTTCTCTTGCCATTTCACCGTAGGGATAGACCCTTTTGGGATTTCCATATTTATCCCTTTCTGATACCGCAAGAATAGTACCTGTTCGGTCAACAATGCTTTTTCTTAAAAGAAGTCTCTTTTGAGGATCAACTCTGTAGAAAGGACTGCCAGGGGCAAGAGCTGAACTGGCAATGGGCTTTTTATCAGAAACCCTCTCCCCGAAACAGCCTGAAATGACCAGGCCTATAAAGAAAAGAGTGCCTATTAGGAGTGTGTAGTAAGGCCATCTTTTCTTATACTCCCTATCTCCTTTGCTGTAAGTCCCGCCCCTGACAAACTGTTTTTTCATGGCTATTCTGATAATGTTATTATTTGTTTTTTTTCTGGTGGTCTAAGGCCTAGACGTTTTCCAATTTTGATCAATTCCTTGTCATTGATAGCTTTAGAAAACTTGGCCCTAAGGCCCGCATTTTCATCTTGTATTTTGATATATTCCGTCTCTATCTTTTTTATGTCATCTGCCACTGCCTTGACCTCATAGGTGGTATAGCCCGAAAGAAAGAGAAAGGTTATCAAGAGTACAATGGAGATTATTCCCTTTAAGGAATCAAAGGCCACAAATTCTCCAATACTAAATTTGTCCTTAAGTGTTGTTTTCTTTGTATAAGAGTTTTTGTGAGGCATTCTTATAGTTGCTGTCCTAGTGGTCATGGCCCACCTCCACTTTTTAAAAAGCCTTTTCTGCAACCCTTAGTTTGGCACTTCTTGCCCTAGGGTTTTTATTTATTTCTTCTTTTTTAGGCCTTAATGGCTTTCTGGTAATAATGTTTAAATTTTCTGAATTTTGAAAGAAATGTTTAACGATTCTATCTTCAAGAGAATGAAAGGATATTACTAATAACCTTCCTCCTGGATTAAGGCATTTTTTTGCCTTTTTTAAGGCAGTGGTAAGATTTTCAAATTCCCTGTTTATGGCAATCCTGATGGCCTGAAATGTCCTTGTGGCTGGATGTATCTTTTTAGGATGAAAACGTCTTGGAATTGCCTTTTTGATAATGTTAGCCAGCTCAAGGGTGGATAAGATTGGCTTTTCAGTCCTACATTTAACTATGGCTCTAGCAATCCTTTTTGACCAAGGTTCTTCTCCGTAGATATGGATGAGTTCTGCTAAACGTTCTTCTGGAAGATTGTTTATCATGTCTGAAGCAAGGACTGTTTCAGTTCTATCCATTCTCATATCTAGTGGTTCATCCCTCATAAAGCTAAAGCCTCTACCACTAAGGTCTAGTTGATAAGAAGAAAGGCCAAGATCCATGAGGATTCCATCTACACCCTTTAGTCCTTCTTCTTCTAAAACAAGGTCCATGTCCTTGAAATTAGTTCTGTAAAAGTGGGCTTTTGGTGAAAGGGGTTTTAGCCTTTTAGCTGCAAGCTCTAGGGCCTCTTCATCCCAGTCAAGGCCAATCAAAAGAGAAATGTTCGGGCATTTTTTTATAATCGCTTCACTGTGCCCACCAAGTCCAAGGGTTGCATCAAGATATACACCACCGTCCCTAAGTTTAAGAAACTCTAAGACCTCATTTAAAAGGACAGGTTGGTGAATCTCCTTGGGGTTAGTAGAGTCCAATGCCGTATTCTTTGATAATATCATTGCTAATGGCATCGAAGTTTTCCCTTGTATCGTTTGTTTCTTGATCTAATAGGTCCTTACTCCAGATTTCAAAATAGTTATGCATACCCACCAAGACGACCTCTTTTTTTATTTGAGCTTCTTGCCTCAAATCAGCAGGAATCAGAATCCTGCCTTGTCCATCAAGAGAGCACTCGACTGCTGCTCCCAAAAGATACCTTTTAAAGGCCAAGACTTTAGGGGGGCCAAATCTAAACTTTGCAAATTGTTCTTCAATCTGTTTCCATTCTTCAATAGGATATGCAGCCAAATAAGTAGGAAGATTGGTAACAATGAGCTTGTTATCATATCTAGTCTTTAAAACATCTTTAAACCGGGCAGGAATGCTTAATCGACCCTTGGCGTCAAGATTATGGGTCGATTTGCCACGAAACATTCATTCCCCCCTTTTCCCCACTTTATACCACTTCATCCCACTATATTGGGAATAAGATATTTCTGTCAAGGGACAATTTTTGTCAATAAAATTGGGTAAAAGGTGAATTTTTTGGGTTAATAATGGCTAATTTGGTGTTTTTTCAAGATTTTTGTTGAAAAAGCTTGTTGAAAACTATTGAAAAAATTTTTTTTTAAACTATTCCTGTCCCAAGCATACGCATTAAATATTTTAGTTTTAAAAATAACTTGGAGGACCTGATGTTAATTGTAGGAAACGGTGCCATGAACTTTGATATTATTTATCAAGTTGAGGACTTAGAATCTACTGGGCTTTTTAAAATAGGTTTAAGCCCTGGCAGGGAAATGGTCATGAGCCACAAAGAGTCCAGAGGCATTTTTGAAATATTGAAGGAAAGGGGCAGATTGCTTTCAAAAAGCGGTGGAGGTTCGGCTGCAAATACCATTTGTGCCCTGGCTGCTCTGGGGCACGAGTGTTTTTTTGTCGGAAGTGTTGGAGAAGATGAAGAAGGGGAATTTTTACTTGAATCGATGAAAGGTGTTTCCAAGGAACTTATTGTTAAAAGAGGAAGAAGCTCCATATGCCTCATTGTAATAGATGAAAAGACCAAGGATAGAGCAATGGTAGTAATACCTGGAGATTTTTATTTGCCTGAAAAAGGGCTTCTCCATGAAGTCTTTAATGAATGCGATCTTTTTCATTTTTCATCCCTTGCTTTTAATGAAGGACCTCAAATACAATCTCTTCTTTTAGATATACTTCCAGAAAGGGCCATTACCAGCTTTGATCCAGGTGAGGTCTATGCCAAAATGGGTATTTCAAGGATAAGAAGGCTTTTTGAAAAAACAGCCCTTTTGTTTTTGACAGACTTTGAAATGAAAGAATTTTTTGGTGAAGAAAATATTTTTGATAAAAATCTGGTATCAACAGGGTTGTCAGAAAGGGCCTTTAATAGATTTGCTCTTTTTAATGATCTTTCTTTACCAGTCATCATAGAAAAGATGGGAAGAAAGGGGGCAAAGATACTTAGCCAAAAAGGGGAAATTTTTTCTCCAGCAAAAGAGGTGAAGAATGTTGTTGATAACACCGGGGCAGGAGATGCCTTTGATGCCGGTTTTATAAACGGGCTTTTGAATGGGAAGGATGCAAAAGGCTGTCTTAAGGAGGCAATTGATATTGCCACCTTTTCTCTAGGATTTCCTGGACGGGAATGGATATCAATGCTTAACGAAAGTTAAAAAATAAAAGGCAAGTCCGATAACTTTTAAAAAGGAGAAAATATGCACAAGAAATTGTTAAGATCCACCATATGGATCTTTTTTATAGGAGCTTTTTTAATTTTATCCTCATTTATTGGATGTGGCCATAGATCTCCAATCCCATTAGGTCTGTCAATCAATTTAAGTGGTTACAGTGGAACTCCTGCTGAAGATATAGAGGCTGGAGCAAGGCTTGGGGTAAATGAAATCAATGAGGCAGGTGGAATAAACGGAAGGCCTTTAGAGCTTTTGGTAGAAGATGAGAAGGGATACTTGAGGCTGACGAAAGGTTAATTTCCAAGGGATGCCCTGTTATCATATGACATACCTATTCACAAAATATCCTAATTGCCTACCCATTGGTTATGGCAAAGAAACGAATACTTTTTACTGCTTATACAACCACCACAAAGTTATCAAAAAAAAAGACGATCTTTTTTTCAGGACATCAGTTGATAATGTGTTGTATGGAAAGGCCTTTGGAAAACTTTTTGAGGAAGATGGACTGAAGAGCCTTTTTTTTTGTAGCATCCCGCTTGATTCACTGCCAATAAGAAGTTATCCTTTACTCATGGCAAGGCTTTTTCTTGGGAAGATAAAGAAGGAAATCTTAAGCGGGAGTTTGTAATGAATATCAGACTACATAAAAACGCCACTACCACACCGGCTATCAGAAAGTTTATCCAGGAATCCGATCTTTCAGAAAGAAAGCTAGCTAAAAAGTTCGGAATTAGCAGGACAACTGTGAGACGTTGGAAAAAAAGGGATTCTGTCGAGGATAAATCCCACAGGCCTCATAGAATGAAAACTACCCTTACCCCAGAACAGGAACAATAGTCGTAGAACTCAGAAAAACACTTCTTCTTTCTCTGGATGATCTTTTAAATGTAGTCAGAGAATTTATAAATCCAAAGGTGTCTAGATCAGGTTTGGATAGATGCCTTAGAAGACACGGGGTATCCAATCTCAAAGACCTTGTTCCCAAAGATGAAAAGGGAGAACCTAAAAAGAAAAATTTTAAGGACTATGAGCCAGGTTACGTACATGTAGATGTAAAATATCTTCCAAAAATGCCAGATGAAACTTCCCGTAAATATCTCTTTGTAGGGATAGATAGGGCCACAAGATGGGTATATTTGGAAATTCTTCCAGAAAAGACAGCCAGTAATGCCTCTGACTTTTTAAAAAGACTTATAGATAAAGCCCCTTTTAAAATCAAAATAATTCTTACTGACAATGGAAAGGAGTTTACAGACAGATTTTC
>JALXCD010000090.1 GCA_026991135.1 Deltaproteobacteria bacterium
TCGATTGAAAGCAACTGTATTCTCAATGCTCCCTTCCTGTTAAAAAGTTCAAATCTTTGCCGGTATTCTTCATTATCTACAAAGCCAGCGCCTAAGGCTCTCTGGTAAGTGAGGATTGCGACTGACTCCAGTTTTTTGCATATGGCAGGAATATCATCGAGATAAGACAGCCAATGCCACTCCACTCTATTGGGAAAGGCTGCTTCCAGTTTGCGTTGTCTGTTCCGGAGCCAGCTTCGGTGTTTTGATTTAATTTTTTGCAAAACTGCTCCAGGCTCATCCGGCAAATCCATGACCCAGTGCTTTGCCCAGACAGGATTAACAGAATATTTTTTGAATTTTGGATGATTTAATAAGGCCTGCAGTAGTAGTGAATTTTTTCGTAATTGATGAAAAGTAACTAAATCTATGGTTCCAGCAGATAAAAACTGCCAAATGGTGTCAATCAAATTATTGGCTTGTTCATTATCGATATGTCCCAAAGCACCTTCATAAATAACAGTTAATAAGATTGATGGAATGCGAAAAGGCTTTAAATAGCCTATTGACGGCTCCAAATAGTTTTTTTCAATGCGGGCAGCCAATAATGCAGAAGGTTTGCCGTTCTCTTCACAGATGATTACCAATGGTGATTTGACATTTTTGCGAATTTGACAAATCAGTTTGAAATGGTCGAAATCACTGTTAGGATGATATTGCCACTTTTCCCAGTAACTGCGTAATGATTCCAGATCCTTTATTGTGCTAATAGTCTTTATAGCCATTTTCTCTTTTGGTCCTGATCCAGAGGATTATTTGTTCCCTAAACCAATAATGAAATGAACATCAAGCTATCTTTTCCCCACCAGCTTATTTACTAAATCCAGATAAATATGTTTATTAGCTTTCCAGCTATATTTTTTTACAAATTCAGAGGCATTTTTTGCAAGTCGTTCTCGTAATTCTTTGTTGTTTATCATCTCAAGCATGGCATCAGCAAGGTCCTCTGCGTTTCCCGGTTCAAAAAACCTGACAATGGAATCATTGAAGTAGTAGCTGTCGATCCTGGTGCGGGCAACTATTATCGGCACTCCTACTGACATGAATTCCAAGGTTTTGGTACTGAAGGCCTCACCGCCAAACTTATCATTTTTTTTGGGGACAATTCCTAGGTCGGCATTGGCCATAACCTTTGGAATTAAAGTGATTGGTACGCTGTCCTTAAAAAAAACTCTATCTTGAAGACTTAATTTCTTAACTTGCTCAATCAAGGCTTGTTTTGAAGGACCTTCACCGTAAATATGGAGTACAGCCTTTGGGGCCTTACTTTTAATAATGGACATGGCATTAATAGCAATGTCTAAACCTTGATGCCAATTTAAAGAGCCAGGATAAAGCATTATAAAATTGTCATCTGAACGTTCACGTTCTATAGGCTCAGACCAAATTTTTGATGGATAATTTAAAATAGTTGTACATTTATCCGGAGCTAAATTTCTGCCAATTATCTTTTCCTTCCATATATGGTTGGAAATGATAACGTGATCTGAGAAGTCAGCGGAAAGCTTCTCAGCCAGAACAAGCAACCGGAATAAAATCCCATCTTCTGACGCATGGAATTTGGTCGCATAAAGTTCAGGAACGATGTCATGAATATCCAGGATAATCTTTGCACCTGATAATTTTGGAATCAATGCTGCAAACACTTCAAAGTCAGGGATGGAATGGACATGAATAAGATCATAGGGTCTTTTTAGATGTTTTTTTGTCAAGAAATGGAACGATTTGAACCAAAAAAGCAAAATTCTTCTAAGATAATCTAATTGACCCTTTTCATTTATTTCTCGTAATTGGATACGATAAACATTGACCCCATTGATCATATCAAATGGCAGCTGATCATTCTTTCTAAGGGCAATGACATCTACTGAGTCTCCACGTGCTGCAAGTTCTTCTGCATATCTTATGACCCTGTTGTCGCTTTCATAAAATGTATATGCTAACATACAGGCTCTCATGAAAAATAGCCTTGTTATTATCTTCTAAGAATCTTTAGTTTTCTAAAAAACTTTAAAAAACCGCTAATAATTGGGCTGTAAGTATATTCATAGGCATCTGGATATAAAATAGGCTTTCCACCATAGCGCAATTTATACCAGGATATCCCATCAACGTCCTTTTGAGTAATAGGGATATCAGCCAACATTCTTCTTGCAGCCTCCTTGCTTATGCTACAAAAATCGAAATAGGAATATCCTTGGTTTTTTGCCCACTTTATTGATTTCCAATATAAAAGCTGAGTTGGTCGCAATTTACTATATTTACCAGACCAGCCAATTTTCCAAAATCTCATGACATTACCAAAACCAATATTCCAACTACCAGCGATTACCTCATCATTGTATACAGCCAAGAATAATTTTATCTTTGTTTCAGGATGCCTTTCAGACCAAAGTTTATAAAAAAATCGCTCATCAGGAGGATTTGGTTTTATTCCTCTACGGTCACAAATTTTTTTCATGAGATCAAAAAACACTGGAATGTCGGCCTTTGTACCAGATCGAATTTTGATCTCTTTCCTAAGACCTTGACGAATTTCTCCTCTCCTTCCCGGAGCCATTTGTTTTAATATCTCATTAACACTTAAAGATAAATCAATAACCAGACTTGCCTTGACCACGCTAACTAATTTGGTTGGTTTAAAATCGAGAGCCTCCAATTGCGATATAACATCATCATTAGATACCGGTGAATGAATAATAAGGATATGAATACGATTCTGTCTAGCCACCTGTTTGATCTGGTCAAACACTATAGGAATAAGTTCATTATTGCCCACATATTCCCAAAATACTGGTCCTTTGCTAATGTAGCCAATGTTGCCAAATTTTAAGATTCTGCGCTTTAAAATCTGAAAACCTGCCACTATTTTATTTTGATCTTTTACAATAAAACGAATGGGGCGCCATCCATATACGGCCTTCGCTCTGGCCCATAGACAGGTTTGCTCCAACACACCACCATGCCGGTTGGATAAAAACAAGTCCCATTCTGGGTCATTGTAATTGGTTGATATATGGAATGTATATTTTTGTGAGTTTAACATTAAAAATAATGAATTGGGGGGAAAAAGGTTATCCCATATGGCGATATAAGAACTCACCCAAGATCATAGCTATGTTGCGAGGTACCTTTTTGAAAACTTTTCTGGCGATTCTGTATTTTAGCGATAATTCAGGTGTTTGGTGTCTTTTACCATAAGATTTCGGAAAAATGAATTTTGGAAGATCACTTTCTTTTGATCCCCATCTTTTTTTATAATCGAGTAAACCATGATTGGTTATTGATGTCCTGCCAAAATTATATTTTCTATAACCTTGGGCATAAGCCATCTTTATAGCTTCCCATTCCAAAAAATGATTAATTCTCCGTTTACGGAACTCAATCACATCACAGCCATATTCAAAGAAAACCGTATCGCGGTGTTTTAAAAGAAGCTTGGATGCCCCAAATTCCCCATCGGCCACGGCCAGTAAAAGATCAAGTTTCCCTAGGGGCTTAAAAACGTCCCATAGCGTTTTGAAAAACTTGTAAGGAATTGGCGGCAACCCTATTCGTTTGCGGCTGTTTCTGAGCATTCGGTAAAAAATCAGAAGATCACTCTCCTTTTCTCCATATCTCAACCCAATATTACTTTTAAAAGCACGCCGCAACGAGCAAGCCGTGTTTCTGTGAAAATACTTAAGCAAGTGCTCTGGCGGTTGATCAAGTTTTAAATTATGGGTTTTATATGACCTGGATACCGCAAAATTTAATTTTATTAAATTGGATTGTATAGTTGTTGCTGCTCTCAATTCTATGTAACGAGACTTAGACGATTTGTACAAATCCATAAGAGCAGCAAATATTAAATCCAAATCTGATGGATCAGATAATAATGGATCACAATAAAGAGCAAATGGGGCGCTAACTAGACGACGTCCTATAAGCCAACTATTTACAAAATAAACAGGAAGACCACCTATTATTTCACCTCTTTTGTTTCTAATAGTTATTAAGTATCCTGTAATATGCTTAAAGCTTTGTTCAATAACATCCATCCACTCAGAAGTGTGATAAATAGTTCCTAGAGGATGCCTTTGGACAAAGATATTCCAATCATCCCCAGGGCTTTTTTTCGATATGGTTATTGAATTCGTCAAGCTTAACGGATTTAGCAAATTATTGGGCTCTTGGATTGGAAAATCAGGAATGCATTTAAAATGTTATTTTTTGTAATGTAAACAAATCCCATTTTGTCAGTCAAGCTACATGGGGATAAAATAGGGCCCCAATGACCCTTAATACGGGTATTGGAAGTTTTTGCATTATTAAATTGAAAAATTTTTTATACTTGCTATCACAAGAGCCTTTCAAAAATTTATTTTTTTTAAAATCGTACCTGTAATAATTTAAGAGTCTTTCTTTCGTTCCCCATCCGCGCTTAAACTGTAAAAGCCCCTTATTTCCTTGCTCTGTGCGCCCAAAGTGAAATGTTATAAATTGTCTTTTTGAAAAATATTTAATAGCTTCCCACATAACGAGGTTGTTGGCTCTCAGAGCCTGGTATTTGAAATCAGATGCTCCATACTTATAAATAGCCTGCTTGCCAAAATAAAAGAAAATTGCAGAAGCTAAAGGCCTGTTTTCATATTTAGCAGTTATTACTATGCCTTTGGCTTTAGAGATTGCATGTTTATGAATATTTTTAAAAAATTTGAAAGGTTGCGGTGGAACCCCGTGACGCTTACGTGTGATACAGTGTAATTTGTAAAAATTTTTCACTGCATTTAGTTTTTCAGAAAATTCAATAGACAGCCCACTTTTCTCAGCCTTTCTAATATTCCTTCGTGTATTGCCCTTGAAACTGCGAAATATATCTTCATGGTCTCTATTCAAATCAAGCTGGTGTGTGTAAAAAGATATATATGCAGGTCCATATTTCGAAACATTATCCCCAGATCGAAATTCAATATATTTCCATCCTACTTTTTTCCCGTACCGAATAATTTTCTGAAAAGCATGATCAAATGATGACTCATCAGCACACAGTGCAGGACAAAAATCTGTAAATGGTAAAGATATTCCTCTCTTGCCAGTAAGAAGACTATTCACCTCCATAAAAGGAATTAGGATGTCAAACTTATTATTTTCAACACAAGCTAAGTAGAGCGGATTGTAACCATATGAATCATGAAGAACATTGGCCCATGCTGCAGTATGAAAAAAGGATGGGTGGTCTGAAGATAGAAGAATTTTATCCCAGTCATTATGTAAAACCGGATTAATTATATCTATATCCTTCTGGAAACTTGGAAAACTCCTATTCAATCTACTGGATTTAATATTTTTATAGGGAACCTCTAAGAATTCAATTTCAGGCCAGGCTTTTGATATATTCATCCAAAACAAAGCCGTCAGTTAGATCCCGTTAGGGCCTTTTATTGCGTTTTTCATTGCTTCTGCACAGT
>JALXCD010000091.1 GCA_026991135.1 Deltaproteobacteria bacterium
GACATATTGACATTTAAGATTTTCATGATTATTTAATATCATCAATCGATTGCGGGGTGGAGCAGTCTGGTAGCTCGTCGGGCTCATAACCCGAAGGTCGCAGGTTCAAATCCTGCCCCCGCTACCAATGAAATCAAGGACTTACAGCCTCTAAGCCGTAAGTCCTTTTTTGTTTGGTACTTATTTTGTAAAAATTTTTCCATCTTGAATGATCTCGGAATCTGGAAAACTTTTTGAAGGTTTTTTTGTTTAAAAGCTTTCATGTTAAACTTAAAGTAGCTTGTCGGTCTTAAAATTCTTACTGGACTGCTTATAATTGGCGTTTATTTTGATTGCACGCTTGACAACATCAATCCTCTTGCCAGACACAGAACTATTTCCATGATATCTTGGAAGATTTATTCTGAAGTCAGATAAAAACTATGGGGCCTTAGTGGTATATGAAAATATTTCAATCCCTTGGAACCTCCATCATCCTTTCTACTGCCTTAAAGGCATTTATTCTAATTTCCTCTGGCACCTTTACCACAGGGGCCTCATTTTCAAGGGCCCTTAGTATCTCCATAAGGCCGGTCTTTTTCATGTCGGCGCAAATCATATCATCCCAGGCGGGATAAAACTTTTTGTCTGGATTCTCTTTTTTTAGCGGATGGAGGAGTCCTATCTCGGTTGCAACTATGAATTCTTTTTCCTTTGATTCCTTTGCATATTTTAGCATCCCACTTGTACTTCTAACCACAGGTGCAAGCTCCAGGACCTCTGGGGGACATTCTGGATGGGCCATTAAAACCGCCTCTGGATGTTTTTCCATGGCCTTTTTAACCGCCTCAACAGTTAGATCATTGTGTATGGGGCAGTATCCGTTCCAGGCGTAAACCTTTTGATCTGTATGCCTTTGGACCCAAGAGGCAAGATTCCTGTCAGGGGTCATGATGACCTCCTTACTTTTTGTCCATTTTACAACCTGTATGGCATTGGCAGATGTGCAACAGATGTCGCTTTCTGCCTTGACCTCTGCAGTGGAATTTACATAGGTAACAACAGGGACCCCAGGATGCTCCCTTTTCATTTGGCGAAGCTGTTCGGCATTTAGCATATCTGCCATGGCGCAACCGGCATCTAGGACCGGAATTATCACCTTTTTGTCAGGGCACACGATGCTTGCCGCCTCTGCCATGAAATGAACACCGCAAAATATGATGATATCCGCATCTGTCTTTGAAGCCTGGATGCTTAAGGCCAAAGAATCCCCGGTAAGATCTGCCAGATCCTGAACATCAGAAATCTGGTAATTATGCGCAAGAATTATGGCGTTTTTCTCCTTGGTAAGTTTTTTTATTTTTGAGATTATCTCCTTTTTGTTCTCCATTTAAGCGTTCTCCTGGTACTGATTTCCAAAACTTTTTGATTGACCTCTATAATAACATTTTATTCCATATTATAAACATCCACACCTTTTGGTATCGAAAATTTAAATAACTCTTCAGAAAGGCCCTCGTTGATCTTCATATCAAAAAAGCTGATAATTGTTTTTCCTCCTGTATGATCTTCAAGGATTGTCTTTTTTATTATTTTTGTCTCTGAATCTATGAATAACCTCAATGATTTGAGCTGAGGTATCTGCTTTTTGGGAAAAAGAGTTAAAACATACAGGTTGTTTTCTCTTTGGCACCCTTTTACTTGAAAATCCCTTCTGATATCGCCCTTTCCAAAGAAAAAGGCCCTGCTGATTTTAGTGGACAAAAACTGATCCCTAGGAATGACAGTTACCTGTCTGGCATCTATTTCATATAGATAGACCCTGTCGCCACTTGTAACTATCACCTGCCTTTCAGGGCTTTTATATTCCCATCTCATTAAATGAGGCCTTTTAAAAAAGACCTTACCAGTGGCATTTAAACCGTTGGGATCACCTGGAACAGTAGTAGTCTGTTTAAAGAGAGAAGATATATCCCTTATTCTTTCATATTCATTTTGAAGATCATCAACAAGCCTTTCTTGATCGCACCTTAAGGTATCAGAGAAGGAAAGACCTGTCAGTATTAACAGGCTGTAGAAAAGCGAAAATATAAGGATCTTTTTTGTCATCTGTTTACAACCTCAAAATATTCTTCACCTAGGTCATCTGGAATTGTTGGACAGTGGGAGAACATGGGTTCGTGCAAGGGAAGGATTATATCTGCCATTTCCTTTACCCTTTTCACCTGGTCATAGGCCTCATAGGTGTTTACACTTGTCCCAGGAGGTATGACTTCCATCTCCATTGCTGTAACCCTTGCTGGAGGATAGAAGTTTTCAAGTATGGTGCAAAAACCGCTTATTGCCGCCACTCCCTTTTCCGTTTCAACAAGTATTGTCATACCTCCCCTAGTATGGGCAGGGGTATGAATCATCCTTATACCGGGAAGGATTTCCTTGTCTCCTGTAAGATGCTCCATAACCCCCTCATTATCAATCTCTTCCACAAAATCTGCCAGATATCTGAAATCAAGGGGATGCGGATTATAGCAGGATTCAAATTCTAGCTCATGGGCAAAAAACCTGGCATTTACACATTTAAAATCGTTTTCACAGTGGTCATTATGTAAATGGGTGTGAAGGACCATCTCTATATCAGAGGGTTTTAGGCCCCATTTGGCAAGACCTTCTTCAAAGGTATAGATTTTTCCTCCAATTGAGCGTTCTCTATCCTCAGATTGAATTACACCCATAAGCCCAGTATCAACTATTACCTTTGTATCCCCGCCCTCAAGATACCAACAATAAATGGGGATGGTGTATTCCTTGCCATAATCATGTTGATAGGTCATCATACCTTTATCAAATATCTTGGTCCCTACCACGATTGGATGGATTTTATATTTTGTCATACTTCCTCCCTAAAGGCGCATGTTTCTTTAAATAATGAAAAATATCACCATATTGGCCCAAAAACAAATGATTTAAAAAAATTTTTGTGTAGCCGATAAGCAAAATGAAATAACTTTTTAAAGAAACAAAATGAACTATAGCCTTAAAAAAATTGATTCCAAGATAGAATCCGTCCGTAATAATAACGACTTTTCGTCAAAAGACTTGGTAGGCAAGGATCTAAGTGGAAAAAATCTGGCAGGAATCGATTTATCAAATGCAAATCTTACTAATGCAAATCTAAAAAGGGCAAATCTTTTAAAGGCAAAACTAGATGGTGCAATTTTATGTGGTGCAAACCTTATGCATGCAAATCTTAGCGGAGCCTCGTTAAAGGGTGCAAATCTAGATAACATCCAAGGACAGAAAGCAGGCTTTGGAATGGCAGACCTTTCAGATGCAAGCCTTTTTAATGCAAAGCTTGATTTTTCAACCTTCACAAAGGCAAAGTTAAAGAATACAAACTTTCAATGTGCAAAACTTCAGGGTGCAAGATTAAGACAGGCAGACTTAAGAAGAACAGATTTCACAGAGGCCGATCTTGTCTCAAGTGACCTTTCACTAAGTACTGTCAAGGGAGCTCGATTCGACAATGCAGACCTTAGAGGGTCAAAGCTTAGACTTTTAAAGGGTTTTAAAAAGGCCAGTTGGATAGGAACAGATATTAGAGACATCAACTTTGCAGGGGCATATCTCCTGAAAAGATTTATAATTGATCAGAATTATATTGAAGAGTTTAAAAGGCAAAATCTTTTTACCCGATTTATTTATTATATTTGGCTTATAACTAGTAACTGCGGAAGAAGTATGAGCAGATGGTGCTTTTGGACACTTTTCCAGATAATTTTCTTTGCAACGCTTTATTCCTTTGTAGGCCTTGACTATGGGCCACATCCTTCTCCAATTTCAAATATCTATTTTAGTGTTGTTACACTTACAACACTGGGATTTGGCGATGTAATCCCTGAAACCTGGCAGGGGCAACTTGTGGTAATATTTGAAGTCCTTACTGGATATATTATGTTAGGAGGACTTTTATCCATCTTTAGCAATAAGATGGCAAGGAGAGGAGAATAGATTGGGCTTTTTTGATTTTTTCAAAAAACGGGAAAAGGATCCAACAAAGCAACTCAAAGAGCTTTTGGATGGTTATGAGCTTCCATCCTTTCCCGCATCAGTAATGAAGGTTCTTGAAATGCTTAGGGACCCAGAGGCTTCCCTTTCGGATATTTCTAAGCTTATAGAGGCCGACCCAGGAATGCATGTTGCTGTTCTTAAAACTGTTAATTCAGCCGCCTATGGATTTCCAAGAAAGATTTCAAATATTCAACATGCAATTAATCTTTTGGGTAAAAACAGGCTTGAGTCTATAATTCTTCCAATTGCTGTAAATCATAATATTCCCCTTATCGAGCTTTATTGTCTTAGCCAAAGGGACTTTTGGAAGACTTGTGCCAAAAGGGCATGTCTAGCCAGAGCAATTGCAACAAGGTTGCATCCAGTTACTCAGGCCGAATCCTTTACTGCTGGACTTTTACAGGATATGGCCATCCCTGTTCTTATAAAGGTCAAGGAGAAAAAATATTGTTTGACTCTTGAAATGTGGAATACTTATCAGGAAAGCCATTTAGACCGTATCGAAAGGGAAAAATTCGGTTTTGATCACCAGGCAATTGGAGCCCTGATGGCCCAAAGGTGGGAATTTCCTGAATATCTCCTAAATGCTATACTTTTTCACCATTCGGCACCAAATGGTAACATTCCAAAGGCCGTAACTGCAGTTTCCCATATAAGATATTCCTTAGAGAAAAAGGAAAACAAAGAAGACGATTATGTAATAGATATCCTTAAAAATACCCTTTCAGTCAAAAAGGATATTGCAATAAAGATATTGGACCAGGCCCATGAAGAAGCAAATGAATTTGCCGCCATCTTCTCATAGACCGATCTCTTCCAGCGCCCTTTTAAAAAAGCAAGGAAGTTTAAAGGCCGCTTCATGAACATCCAGATTGTAATAGTTTAAATGAGAATATTCGCTATCAGGCAATATATTTCCTGGTCTTTTAATTACAAATTCCCCTTTACTTGCCAACAACCAAGACCAATAACCACCTGGATAGGTCGGGATGGGAGCTGTATAAAACCTTACGGTATCAAAGCCTGCTGAAATCACATCTCTTGCCATCTCTTTAATTATCTCAAGGTGATAAAAGGGGGATTCGCTCTGGGCAACAAGGATGCCGCCAGGTGCAAGCCTTTTTTGACATAGTCTGTAAAATTCTATGCTAAAAAGGGCCTTGGCAGCACCGATCGGATCTGTAGAATCCACAAAAATGACATCAAATTCCCCTGAATCTTTTAGAAATTCAGCTCCATCTTCAAAAACCAGTTTTACTCTATTATCAGAAAGTCCGGAAGAAATTTGGGGTAGATACTTCTTTGAGCATTCCACTACTTCTCTATCTATCTCGCAGAGAACTATTTTTTCTAAAAAGGGATAGCGGCATAACTCTCTAATTGCGCCACCATCTCCTCCACCAATTACAAGGGCCCTTTTGGCACATTTGTGTATGTGCATGGCAGGATGAATGAGCATCTCATGATAGATAAATTCATCCCTTTCAGTTGTCATCACAAGGCCATCTAAAAGGAGCATCCGCCCAAACTCCTGGGTCTCAAGGCAGTCTATTTGCTGAAACCTGCTTTTCTTGCTAAAAAGTGTGCACCTACATTTTATGGTAATCCCCACATTTGGCGTATGTCTTTCAGTAAACCAAAGATCCATTAATCCTCTCCTGGCTACTATTTCTTAACCGGCTCCTTTTTGTGGCAAAAAAGGCATCTAAATTTGGGAGGGTGATCCTTTGGAAGGGGCACATCCTTTCCCTTTCCATGACACTTGTCGCAGTGTTTTTCTGCCTCTTTTTTGGGCATTTCATAAAAGGCCTTGTGGTTCTTGTCATAGGGAATCTTTACAGTTGACTCTGGTGGGGCATTCCATAAAAATATCAGGATTGAAACTGCTACAACCATAAAGGCAATATTGTAAAAAAGTGTCTTTTTCTTTTTATTAGGACCCTTTTCCATATGCTCCCCTTTTTTCTAGAAAGGAAAAAATCTTCTCCCTGATTGCATTTCTTTTTTCATCTTCAGGTAAAAACCTAAAAATTGTATCTATGTAACCCCTTTTTACAATCTTTAAAAGCGACTCCTTGAAATTTATGTCATAAAGCCAGCTTAGCCTCATGATCATGAAATCCACCTGGCTTTTAACATCTTTGATATTTACAATCTCTTCCTTCATAAACTGAGAAAACACCTTTTCAGATATTTTCTCACCCATTGGAAGCCCAAGATTTATTTCACTTGAACCCTTGCCCATTTGATAAAAATCATCAAAGACCCGCCAGATATCAATTTTGTCAGCATCTCGTAAGAGCCTTGAAATAGTAAGTTTTAAGCCCTTAAAATCCTGGGGAATAGAAAACTTGTTGTGAACAAAAATAGAGTCAAGAACCAGATCCTTTTTAACACCTGAAAGGGTATCCAGCACCCCTTCCTTTTTAAGCACATTGCAGCTTAATGCAGCATGGTCTTCTGATTTTAGGTCATAAAAGGTATGATATTTCCTGAATTGCTCAAAGCGGCCTATGTCGTGAAAAAGGCCTGAAATTTCAGCCAGAAAAATCTCTTTTCTGGAAAGACCAATCCTTTTTGAAAGCTCCTTTATTATCTTTCTTACCTGCTGGGAGTGATAAATTTTAAGGGCCAAGGCGTTTCTATCATCCCCTTTAAAGTTTTTCAAAAATCTCCTTGTATATCTTCCAAACCATGACTGAAACGGGCGCATGTCATTTTTCACTTGTTCATTAACTCCTCTTTAATAAAATAATATCCCCTCCCCTTTCTTCCTGAAAAAGCCTGATAATGCCCCTTTTAGAAAGCTCTAATATGGCAAGAAATGTAATTATTATCAAAAACCGTTCCATTTTGTTGTCAAAAAGATCAAAAAAACTCAACCTCTTACTGACTGTTATCTTTCTTTCTATCTCCTCCATCCTTTCAGAAAGACTGAGCCTTGCCCTTTCAATTTCTATTGTTCTCGGAAGCTCCTTTGAGCTTAAAACCCTTTTAAAGGCCTCTATGAGATCAATTATATTACAGCTCACATTAAGACCGCTTTCCTCTTCCTGCAATTTTTTAATATCTTCTCTAATGCCCCTTAAAAATACATCCCTTCCAAGGATTGGCCTTTCGTAAAGGCCTTTAGATAGCCTTTTTGCCGCCTGTAATTCCTTTAAGGCATTGGTGATTTCAAGGCGGGGGTCCTCAAACTCAGAATCATCCTTTTCCTTTCTAGGAAGGAGCATTTTGCTCTTTATGTGCATTAATGTTGCAGCCATTACGAGATATTCTGCTGCAACATCTATATTTAGGGCCTTTAAAAATTCCAGGTACTGAAGATACTGGGTAGTGACAAGCGAGATGGGGATATCAGTTATATCAAGCCTGTTTCGGTTAATAAGATGAAGAAGCAAATCAAGAGGGCCTTCAAACCGTTCTAGTCTGACCTTACATTCTGGCTCCACAGGGCATCTCTTACCTCTTCCATGGTCTTTTGGGCCTCTTTTCGTGCCCTTTTTGCCCCTTCTTTTAAGACAGCCTTGACATCATAGGCCCCTTTTTCATACTCTGCCCTTTTTTCCCAGATTGGCTCGAGAAATTTTACAACCGCCTCAGAAAGCTCCCTTTTACAGGCCACACAACCAAGCTTTGCTGCCTTGCAATCCTCTACTATCTCCTTTAACCTCTCTTCTGGCATATAGAGTTTGTGAAGATTAAAGGCGATACAGCGTTTTTCAGGGTCACCCGGGTCACTCTTTCTTGGCCTTTCAATATCCGTGACCATGGTCATTATCTTTTTTCTGATTTCATCCGGGCTATCTGAAATAAATATGGAATTTCCATAACTTTTACTCATCTTTCTTCCATCAAGCCCTGGAAGCTTTGGAGTTTCTGCTAGAAGGGCATCTGGGACGGGAAATACCTCCCTATAAAGGTAATTAAATCTTCTTGTTATCTCCCTAGTGAGTTCCACATGGGGGAGCTGATCCACTCCTACAGGCACTTTATTTGCCTTGTACATGATTATATCTGCTGCTTGAAGAACTGGATAACCCAAAAAGCCATAGGTGGAAATATCCTTGTCCTTCAGTTGCTGTTTTTGCTCCTTATAGGTAGGATTTCTCTCAAGCCATGAAAGGGGCGTAATCATAGACAGAAGAAGATGAAGCTCGGCATGTTCTTTAATATCAGACTGAATAAAAAGCGTCGCCTTTTCAGGATCAATACCTACTGCCAACCAATCAAGCACCATGTCATTTATGTTTTCAGGTACTTCCCATGACCTTTTGTAATTGGTGGTAAGTGCATGCCAGTCTGCCACAAAGAAAAAACACTCATATTCTTCCTGAAGCCTTTTCCAGTTTTCAAGAACTCCGTGTAAATGACCAAGGTGCAGCTTTCCAGATGGACGCATGCCACTTAGACACCGC
The DNA here is from genome assembly GCA_026991135.1 of Deltaproteobacteria bacterium. Taxonomy (GTDB): domain Bacteria; phylum Desulfobacterota; class Dissulfuribacteria; order Dissulfuribacterales; family QOAL01; genus JAADCZ01. The sequence goes on from JALXCD010000091.1 coordinate 8,466, forward strand.
TTTTTCATAACTTTCCCCCGGCTTATTAAATGATAGGCCCAATGAGCATTCGATTAGCAAAATTAATGAGCGGGACTATAATTCGGTCAGTTACTCCTGTAAAGATCAGGAGAACAAGGATTATAAAGCCGTATCGCTCAAGTTGAAGATATTGAGGCAAAAAACGCTCGGGTAGGATTCCTGCAAGGACCTTGCTTCCATCCAGGGGCGGAATCGGTATGAGATTAAAGATGGCAAGACCGATGTTTACCTGAATGCTTATAAAGGCCATGTAAAGAAGGGGCTTTGTAAAATAGCCCATGGAGATGGATTGGGTGCTGATTGGACCAATTAGGGCCCTCATAAGAAGGGCGCTTAGAACTGCTAAAAGGATGTTTGAAAGGGGGCCTGCAAGAGATACCCAGATCATATCTATCTTTGGCCTCCTAAAATACATGGGGTTTACTGGGACAGGTTTTGCCCAACCAATCATCTGGGTAAGGAAAAAGACAAGGGTTCCAATTGGATCAAGATGTTTTATGGGGTTTAACGATAGTCTTCCACTATTTTTTGCAGTAGGGTCTCCAAGCCTCCACGCAACAAAGCCGTGGGCCACCTCATGAACTGTAATGGCAAAAAGTATTGGCGGGGTAAGTATTATTATCTTTTGAATTGTTGATTGTATGTCTATCACTTTATTAATTCTCCAAATTCTTCTTTTATTAGCCTGATTTCATCCTCTTTTGTCTTACAAAGGCCATCAAGCCTGGCCTCTTTTAAGCGTTCAAGGATATTACGATAGATTGGCCCTGGAGTAAAGCCAAGCCTTTTTATATCTTCCCCAGTGGTAAGGGGCCTTATCCTTGAAAGCCTTCTTATGAAAAGAGATATATATCTAGAGACCTCACCTCCATGTAGGGCCATGGCAAAAAGGAGTGTTTCCAGGGAATAGGCCTCAAGGACCCTTACAATCTGGCTGTTTTTAGGTTCTCCATTGGTCTTTAGCCTAAGGGAGATATTATTTGCGTCCTGGCCTGCTGAAAGGATGTCGATCTTATTTTTTCCGCCTATTCCAAACCTTTCAAGAACCTCTTTGGCTTCGCTAAAGGAGAGTCCATATAGAAGCGCACAAAGATAGACCTTCCATTTTATGACCTTTTCTTCAAGATAGAGAAGCTCATACCAGGCAAGGCAGTCATAAACTGCATCTAGAAGCTTCATCTTCTTTTCATTGATGACTAGCCCTGGATGTATCTCCTTTAGGACTGAAAGCTCTGAAAGCCTTTTTAAGCAAGGTCTTGGATCTGGCTCTTCAAGTATAAGTTTTAGTTCTGTAAAAAGCCTTTTAGGGCTGAGTCTTTTTAATATGCCAAGCCTCAGGCTATTTTTTATGAGTCTAAGTGTGTGCTTTCCAATCTTAAAGCCAAATCTTTTTTCAAACCTTACTGCCCTAAGTATCCTCGTTGGGTCATCAATGAAGCTCAGGCTATGAAGGACCCTTATCACCCCGTCTTTAAGGTCCCTTTGTCCTCCAAAAAAGTCTATTAGTTGTCCAAAATCCTTTGTATTCAATTTTATTGCAAGGGTATTGATGGTAAAATCCCTTCTAAATAGATCAAGCTTTATGGAGGAAAGGGCAACTGTAGGCATGGCAGCAGGATATTCATAGTATTCCCACCTTGCTGTTGCCACATCCACCTTTTTTCCGTCTGGAAAGATGATGACAGAGGTGCCGAATTTTTTGTGGGTGCGAACCCTTGCACCATAGTATTTTGAAAGGCTCTGGGCAAAGGCGATTCCATCTCCTTCAACCACAAGGTCTATGTCAAAATTTGGCCTTCTAAGCAAAAGGTCTCTAACAAATCCGCCAACCACATAGCAATTTACTCCAAGCTCATCTGCTACCTCTCCAGCCACCTTCAAAAAGTCAAAGCCCTTTTTTGGAAGGTGTATTTTCATCAACTGAGACACATTCCGTTTCTGCTCCCTTTCAGGAAGAAGCCTTTCAGGTCTTTTGGTAGGATCTGTGCTCAGTATCTCCAAAAGGTCTGTACGGGTAATGATGCCAATGAGCCTTCCATCCTCAGTAACAGGTATAAAACGCTGGTGGCCTTCTACAATACACTCCTGGACCCTGGATATGTCATCATCAGGAGAAAGAGTTGTAAACTCTGTCTGCATGTATTCAGACACCCTTTGTTTGCCTAGGCCATGAAAAAGGGCCTTTTCTACTATATTTCTTGTGACATATCCCTTAATCTTTCCATCCTTTGCTACAGGGATTACTGAAAAGCCATATTTTGCAAATACATCGTGAACTTCATAAATTGGGGTTTCGGGTTCAACACTGACCACCGGGCTTGACATTATGTCCCTTACTCTTGGGCTTTTTCCTAGAACATTACCTAATTGAGAAATAAGCCTGTTTTCAGCCTCTGAAAGTGTCACATCCTTTAGAGATGCAGATGCTGCAAAGCTGTGCCCTCCCCCGCCAAGGGCCCTTAGTATTTTTCCGCAGTCAACCCTTTTATCCCTGCTTCTTCCAACAATAATCACCTGATTGCCCATCATGGCAAGGGTGAATACGGCAGAAAGCCTTCCCATGTCCATTAGTTCATGAACAAGAACTGCAAAGTCATCTAGATAAAAATTGGAAGTTGCCTTTGCCACTGTCACTGAAATATCACCAAAGTGAAATACCTGGGCAGATTCCAAAAGATCATTTAGGGCAAGGATGTGTTCTGGAGTAAATCTACTTCCAATGGTAAGGGAGACCTCATCAATATCTGCCCCCATTTCCAGAAGCCAGGCAGCCTCCTTAAGGTCCTCTGGGGTAGTTGATGAAAAGGTAAATGAGCCTGTATCTTCATAGATGCCCAGAAGAAAGAGGGTGAGTTCCTCTTTTTCTAACTTAATATCCTTTTCCCTTAGTTTTTTCACTAGAAGCGTGGTGTTTGCGCCATAGCTTGAACCAAAGAATTTTTCACAAGGGATGTCACATTCTTCCTCTTGATGATGGTCGTAGCAAAACACCCTTATCCCGGGCCTTTCCAAAAGTTCTGCTACATCCCCTATCCTAGCCCTTTGATTTGTATCCACTATTACAATTTGACAGACCCTTTTTAAGTCTATTTCTTTAAATTGAAAAAAAGGGCCAATTACACCCTCTTTTTTCTTGAGATACTCCCTTACAGCCTTTTCCTGGGAGCCAGGAAGACAAATGGCCGAATCTTCAAAGAGCTTTGATGCTGCAAGACACGAGGCCACAGCATCAAAATCTGCATTTTGATGGGTAGTTACAACGGTAAGCGGAGAAACTTTATGTCTTTTTGTTTCAGTCTTTTCAACCAAGGTTTATTGAGAAATTAAAAAGGGGGCCTAAGCCCCCAATTTTCAGGCGAGTTATTTTTTTGTTTATGTCTTAATCTTATATGGGTTAACAGTTAATACTGGACATGGTGCCTCTTTTATTACACCTTCTGCAACACTTCCAAACATGACCTTTTCAAGGCCCTTTCTTCCATGGGTTCCGATTATAATCATATCTATATTATTGGAGTTAACATAATCAATGATGGTATCAACAATATCGCCAACAGAAATATGTGTCTCCACATCTCCCACATCTTCCAGGTGTTCTGCAATGAGCCTTCTCATGGATTTTTCTGCACCATCCATAAGATCCTTTTCAAGTGAAGCATACCATGCAGGCCCCATTTCGAAACCAGCAAATTCTTGGGGACTCCTTATGACATGAAGAATATGTAGTTTGGCACCAAAGGCCTTTGTCATATCCTTAACAATTGGTAATATCTTGTCCGTGGCAGTGGTAAAATCTACAGGAAAAAGTATCTTTTCAATTTTTGGCATGACTCCCTCCTTTTAAAAAAGCAAATATTTAAAAACTTATTATTTAATCTTTATTATCATTATCCATAGGGCCTGTGTCAAGGCAATATGTTGAAAAATCTAAAAGGCGGTTCGGGAATAATATGGCAAAAAGGCTACCAGCCGCCGCCTCCGCCGCCGCCTCCACCTCCGCCAGAAAATCCACCTCCACCGCTTCCTGAGCCTGTGGCAACAGATGCACTTGAAAAGGCACTGCTCATGCCGCTTCCCAGGGACGAACACATACTTGGAATGGAATAGGCATATGATCCACTGTACCAGTAAGGAGAGTAGCCCCTTTCAAGGTTATGTTCCTTAAGGTAGGCTTCAAATTTATTTGCCCATGTATTTTCCACCCCAAGGGCCATTGCCCAGGGAAGGAGTCTTTCAAAGGTCTCTATGACATTTCCCTTTGTTAAGGCCTCAAGTCGATTGGCTTCTGCCTTTTCAATAAACATCTTTAGCCCTTCAAGTTCTCTTAGAATTGGAACGCCTTTCATGGTGGGGGCCTTCATAAGATGGTAAAAAATTGCGTTAATGATAAGTATGGAAAAAAATATCAATAGACAGGGGAAGCCCATAAAGCCTCCATACATGAAACTTCCCAAAAATATTCCGCCAACAAATATTGATACGAAAAAGAGGCCGCCAAAGGAGCTTAATATAAGCCTTATGGATCTACTTTTAATGCTATCTTTAAAGGTTAAAAGTGCCCTATAAACCATGAAGGAGGTAACGGTGGTCCAAATTGTTAACCAAAGTGTTACAAAAAGGCCAGGAATAATTATTCCAGAAAAAAGTGGCATTGAAAAAATCCCTATTAGGGAAAGGATCAATCCAGGAAAAAGATATCTTCTGTTTGTTAAAAAATAAACTTTTTCATATTGTTTAAAGAGAAAATCCTTAAGAGAGTCCCTTGTTGATTTAAGCTTTGACTGATTCGAACTACTTATGGTTATAGATGGTGTATATCCTAGAAGTTTATTAAAGACCTTTTGCTCACAACCTGTAAGTGGCTCCTTTGGACGATTATCTGTCCTTTCTAATACATACTTTCCGCCCTTATCAATTATCTTTATTACCCCTTTGACTCCAAGATTTACAAGGGCACAGGCCATAACCTTATCATCATAGCCCATCTTTCTGATAAATCGAGCTGCTGCCGGTCCAATTTCTTTAGGAGGATTAAATAGTGGCATAATGGGGCCAAGATCAGGATCCTTTCCAACCTTATACCATGAAATCAGATAAAAAGACGATACTAGGATTAGAAAAAAAAGCCCTGATATTATGGATATATTGGCTCTCAAAATCTCCATAAGCAGAGAATAGGTATCGGGCTTTTTTACAAGCCCCTTTGGAAATGCCACAGCTACAGTAAAACCCTCATGACGAAAAAGTGACCTAGTAGTCTCAAAGACAATTCTTTGATCTGTCTTTTCAACAAGGCTGGCCATGGTTCCCCTTGCGCCATAACGACCTGTGTAGGTAGCATACTGTAAAAATTTACTTCTTACAGGAAGGACTATCTCAACCCTTGACTTAAGAATTGGAAATTCCCACTCATTCCCAGTAACATTCCAGTAAAGCTCATCATAATTCTTAAAAAAACGGATCATATTTTCCATACGATATGTCAGGGAAAATTCATGGACGCCTTTTGAAATGTATCTGGATTTAGAGCCCATATAGATTTTTATCTCGTCTGGATTTGGCCTTTTTATGTGGTAAGGGGCGGGCTTCCCATCGATCTTTACAGAAAATAATTTAAAATGGGAATCTATTTTAAGGCCAAGACCTTTCTGATACATTACTGGAAGGAGTCTATAAATACCGTGTCGAATTTTTTTATGCTCAGCCTTAGCCCTTATGAGCTCTTCAACAACAATTGAACCATCGGGATAGATATAGACCTTGCTGGAAAATAGCTCAATGACCTCTTTGGCTTTGGCAGATGGCACAGAGCATATACTAAAAAGAAAAAAGAAGACCAGAAAAAATGAAAAACCTAATATCCTTTGGAAAAGAGCCTTCGGGGGGATCATCTTAAAACTCCACCTTTGGAACCTTTCTTTCTAACTCATCCTCTATTTCAAAAAATTCTTTTTTCCTGAATCCAAAAATACTTGCCACCATATTACTTGGAAAGCTTTCTACAGCAGTATTTAAGTCCCTTACTGTGGCATTATAATAGCGTCTTGCCTTTTGTATCTCGTCCTCAATCCTTGAAAGCTCAGCCTGAAGCTCAAGAAAGTTTTGATTGGCCTTAAGCTCCGGGTAGTTTTCGGCAAGGGCAAAAAGGCTTCTAAGGCTTGCTGTAAGCATTGACTCACTCTGGCCCCGCTCCCTTGCACCTTCTGAGGAAAGGGCCCTTTCCCTTGCCTCTGTAACTTGTCTAAATACATCCTTTTCATGGGCCATGTAGCCCTTAACGGTCTCAAGGAGATTGGGGATGAGATTTGCTCGTCTTTTAAGCTGGACATCTATTCCACTCCAGCCCTCTTCACAAAGGTTTCTAAGTTTGACCAAGCGGTTATAGAGAATAACAATCCAGACGGCAATTATTATGATAACAGCAAGGATAGTTAAAAGGACTGACATTGGCTCATGCTCCTTTTATTAGGGATTTTGGGCTATTAAAAGGCCTAATCTTTTTATCGGAGAGAAAGGGATTGCCTTTAATAAATAATAAGGGCCATTAAATGGGCCTTGTCTCTATTCCATTTTCCATAAGGACCCTTTTTACTTCAGCTATCTCCACTTCTTTTCTGTGAAAGATGCCTGCGGCAAGGGCAGCCTCAACATCGGTCTCTTTAAAAACCTCAACAAAGTGCTCTGGACAGCCTGCACCACTAGAGGCAATAACAGGGATGTTTACGGCTTCCTTTACACTTTTTATTAGCTCAATATCAAAACCCATATTTGTTCCATCCCTGTCAATACAATTAAGAAGTATCTCCCCTGCCCCAAGCTCTTCACAGACCTTTGAAAGGGTGATGGCATCCACATCCCTTCCTTCCCTTCCACCCTTTATTGTGCATTGGTACCAGCAGTATCTTTCACCATTTGGCCCAGGAAATTTTGTCTCAATGCATGGATGGCTGGTTTCATCTGGAGATGAGACATAGACCCTTCTTGGATCTACCGATATGACAACGGCCTGATTTCCATAGACCATGGAGATGAGCTCAATGGAGCTTTCACCTGTGGGCTTTCCAGTCTTAAGGTATTCTTCCACTATCAGGACTGCATCACTTCCAATGGATACCTTGTCTGCACCTGATCGGAAATATTCAGCTGCCACCTGAAGGGCAGAATAAAATCTTCCGTCCTTGTCGGTGTAGTCTCTGATTCCTCCGCCAATGGTAAGGGGAACAAAGACCTCCTTTGATGTCCTTTTTAGCACCTCGAGCATTGGCATATCCTTTAGGGGAAAGTCGCGAAATCCTGTGATATTCAAAAAGGTTATCTCATCCGCCCCTTCCTTGTAGTATCTTGATGCAAGCTCAACAGGCTTTCCAAGGTTTCTGACCTCTCCCTTTTCCCTAACGTCATACTGATCCCCCTTTGTGACCACAAGGTCCCCCTGGTCATTGGAACGGACATCAAGGCAGGCAATTATCCTTTTTGCAAGCCTTGTTTTTTGTAAGACTTTCGGAGGAACGGACTCCTTCTGGTTTTCAAGAAAGTTTCTAAGGATTCTTAGTCCCTTTTCCCCACTTTTTTCCGGGTGAAACTGGGTGGCAACAAGGTTTCCCTTCTGAACACTACTTGCGTATCTTATTCCATAATCTGTCTCAGTAAGGACTATGTCCTTATCTTCCGGCTCTATAAAATAGGAATGGACAAAATAAAATTTTTCATTGCCGTCTAGGCCGTGAAAGATCCCGGAAGGTTTTCTAATTATTATTCCGTTCCAGCCAATATGAGGGCAAGACAGCCCCTTTGGGAACCTTTTGACCTTTCCCCTAAAGATGCCAAGACCCTTAATTCCAGGGGCCTCTTCGCTTTCTTCAAATAGCGCCTGAAGGCCAAGGCAGATCCCGAAAAATGGCCTTCCGCTTTCAATGTAATCCCTTAAAGGCGCAATAAACCCCTTTCCGTCAAGGATACCCATCATGCTTCTAAAGTTTCCAACCCCTGGAAAGATAAGGCTTTCGGCTGAACTTATATCATCCGGGCCTTCAACAAGTTTTACACTGGCGCCTAGGCCTTCAAGGGCATTTATGACACTTCTTACGTTTCCTGCTCCGTAATCAAGAAGGGTAATCATCTTTTAACCCCTTTCCCTTTATTTATAGTTTGGCCGAAAATACAACGACGCGGACAAAAAATAAAGCCCAAGGGAGTTGTAAATTTTAGGGACAAGTTTTCACTCCCAAGCCTGAAATGAGCATGACATAGAAGAATTTGGCGGTAAGTTTTTTAGCCCAAATTGGAAATAAATTCGCTTGACAATTTTTTTATTTGCCCTAAACTCTAGACAGACTAGACGAGCTAAAAGGGGATTTTTCTTATGAATGATCAAACTTGGCAGCTACAAGAAGCAAAAAATAAATTTAGCCAGCTAGTAGAAAAAGCAAGAAAATTTGGCCCTCAGATCGTTACTAAACACGGGAAAGAAGCCGTTGTTATTTTATCTTTTGAGGATTACAAAAAAATGATTCCTCCTGAAGACAATTTAATTGAATTTTTGCGAAAATCTCCTTTGTCTCAATCTGAAATAGATTTTTCTGCCTTGCGTCAAAAAGATGAGCCGCGCGATGTAATACTATGAAATATCTTATTGATACTTGTGTAATAGGCGAGGTTGTCAAGCCTAAACCAAATGTTAAAGTTCTAAGTTGGTTAAAAGAGCAAAAAGAAAGTCAACTTTATATAAGTGTGCTTACGCTAGGTGAAATATCTAAAGGAATTGAAAAAGTAAAAGATGGGAAAAGAAAAAAGGAACTGCATCTTTGGTTAACCGACGATCTTAGAGAACGCTTTAGCGGAAGAATTTTACCTGTTAATGAACAAGTTGCTATGACGTGGGGGCAGATTCAGGGCAGGGCTGAACTTCGGGGCAAATCAATGCCAGCAATTGATGGACTTATTGCAGCTACTGCACTGGTTTTTAATATGATTGTAGTTACTCGAAATACCTCTGATATGGAAGAAAGCGGTGTGGTGTTACTAGATCCATGGAATACTAAATAAGGGGGCTAACAAGCGGGTGCACTTGACCGCTATTCCGCTGCGGCCTTCGGCCTTGCTCCATAGCGGCAAGTGACCCTGGACGTTAGTGCGCCAAGCGCAGCTTGGCGCTTCTTGCTGGGTGAAAGTCCCGGCTGGGTAAGGATTAACCATCCGCCCATATCGAGTGTTGCGCCTGTG
>JALXCD010000092.1:0-12462 GCA_026991135.1 Deltaproteobacteria bacterium
TGAACCTCTCATGGATGAACCCTACCCCTTTTTAAACAGGCTCCTTGACAAATCCCGTGACGAGATAGAACAGGACATCGAGTTTATGGAAATGGATTTAAGACCCTGGGAGATGAAAAACTATATCTATACCATATTTGGCCTTCCTGGCAGGTTTTCCGGAAGGCTAACAAGATTCATCCCTGAGGCCCAGGATCAAGAGACCATGGATAAATTTTTTCTGGAAGAGCTTTGCAGGTTAAATTGCGATAATTCATATATTGATATTGGGGCAAGACCCTTAAAAGCGCAGGGGCTTCACCCTTATCTTAGGCGCTATCTCTTCCAGTATTTTGATTTCATTTTCAAATCAGAGGTATTTAGGGGAGTCGGTGGAGGCCAGTTCAGGCCAAGGGCCTCCTCAAACAGGTCGGAAGAGGAATTTTTAAAGGCAATGGATTTAACAAGGGAGGAATTTGAAAAGATGGATGAAAGGGAGTTTATTTCCTTTTTCAGGAAAAAGGCCCTTAAAATTCATCCGGATACAGGTGGAGACCACAAAAAATTCATAAAGCTCAAGGAGGCCTTTGAGTTCCTGATTGTCAAAAAGAAATGGAGTTAAAAATGTGTGGAGACCAGGTTGATCTTTCAGTTGTCATACCAATGTATAATGAAGAGGAAAATATTAGGCCTCTTTTTGAAAGGCTATTTCCTGTCCTAGAAGGACTTGGTTACAAATATGAGGTGGTCTGTGTAAATGACGGTTCCAGGGATGGGACCCTTTCCATTTTAGAAGATGAACTTAAAAGGAGAGGATGTCTTGTGGTTGTAAATCTTGCAAGGAATTTTGGACAACATGCGGCTGTTATGGCAGGTTTTTCAAAGGCAAGGGGAAAATGGATAATTACAATGGATGCAGACCTTCAAAACCCGCCTGAAGAAATTCCTAAGATTGTTAGGGAGTTTGAAAAGGGGCATGACCTTGTAGGAACTATTAGAAAGGGTAGAAAGGATACCTTTTTCAGACGCTTTGCTTCAAGGATAACCAACAGACTCGTAAGCCGTATATCAGGCATAAATCTTCAGGATTTTGGATGCATGTTGAGGGGATATAGCAGGGAAGTAGTTAAGGGAATACTTGAAAATCCCGAGTACAGGACCTTTATCCCGGCCCTAGCCACCTTTTTTGCAAAAAATCCCGTTGAGATAATGGTAGAGCATGAGGAAAGGGCAGGTGGAGAGTCAAAGTATTCTCTTCTAAGGCTTTTTAGCCTTCAACTGGATCTTATGACAGGTTTTTCAATGTGGCCCCTTAGGATATTGTTCTTTGTGGGGACAGGGGTTGCCATCCTGGGACTATTTCTTGCCACATTGATAATTATTCTAAGGTTATGTTATGGTCCTGAATGGGCGGCCCAGGGTGTTTTTACCCTGTTTTCTGCCCTTTTTTTTCTGGTAGGCTGTCAGTTTTTTGCCTTGGGACTCTTAGGAGAATATATTGGAAGAATATTTCAGGCAGTAAGGAAAAGGCCGACCTATATCTTAGGTTGGGTTAAGTATTCAAATTAAATTAGATTCTCCTGGGGGACGAACTACGCCTTCTGCCCTTCTTCCCGGCATGTGGACAGCGCCTATGACACATCTTACAGATCACTTCATGTGCTACAGGCTTCCCTGTCTTTATACAAACCTTTGGATTTAGATTTTTCATGGTTTGACTACCTCTTTTTCGTGATTATTTTAATTCAGTATCATTTCTGGATATCTCATGGCTTTTACAGGCCTCTATTTCGTCCTTTTGTCCAAGGCTGCATCCTGAACACCCTTGGCACGGATTGGAAGAACCATTTCCAGCCAGCCTTTGAAATACTGTTCTTAAAATAAAGAATACGGCCAATATAACAACAACGGCTATAATAATATTTTCTACCATTTTAATCCTATTTATCCGAATTTGTTTTTACAATAAGTCATTCCTAAAAAAAGTCAAGATGGAAAATAGAAAATCACCTTGTCAAAAGTTTACTTAAATGGTAGAAAGACGCCACTTTCATTTATTAAGCACGCCCAATGCCTTGTGGTGCCGTTTTTTGCGGTTATGAGGCACTTGTTTTTTTGGGGCGGGAGAATAACCACAAAGGAGGTTTTTTTATGGCTTATGTTACAATGAAACAGCTTTTGGAGGCCGGTGTTCATTTTGGCCACCAGACCAGACGCTGGAATCCTAAGATGAAGCCCTATATCTTTGGGGCGAGAAATGGTATTTACATTATTGATCTTCAAAAGACTGTACGACTCTTTAAGGTGGCCTATGAATTTGTTGTTGAAACCGTTGCTAATGGTGGGAATATCCTTTTTGTAGGGACAAAAAAGCAGGCCCAGGAATCCATCTACGAAGAGGCTACAAGGTGCGGAATGCCCTATGTGAATCACCGTTGGCTTGGTGGAATGCTCACGAACTTTCACACCATCCAGAAAAGTATTGATAAGCTTAAAAAGATAGAGTCCATGTTTGAGGATGGAACAATTGAAAGGCTTCCAAAGAAAGAGATATTGAAACTCGAGAAAAAGCGCCAGAAGCTTGAGAGGAATCTTGGCGGAATTAAGGACATGGAAGGCCTTCCTTCTGCAGTTTATGTTGTTGATTCAAAGTATGAACAAATAGCAGTCAAAGAGGCCAATAAACTGGGTATCCCGGTAGTAGCCATTGTTGACACCAATTGTGACCCAGATGGCATAGATTACATAATTCCAGGAAATGATGATGCAATTAGGGCAATACGTCTTTTGACTTCCCTTATTGCTAATGCAGTTTTAAAAGGAAAGGAGCTTCATCAGGAGGCAGTTCAGGCAGCTACAGATAAGGAGGAAGAGGCGGAAGAGGCTGTTACCGAATCTGAAGCTCAGTTAGATACAGAAGAGCCTCCTTCTCAGGAAGTTTCTTCTGAAGAAACTGGCCAGGAAGAACAGGTGGCTCAAGCCTAAATTCAAGGGAATCTCAATTTATTCATTCCCCGGATTAAAAAATTTAATGTAATATTGGGCAATAGAATATTTTGTCAAATCTTAGCGGAGGTAATTAATCATGGCTGAAATAACTGCTGCAATGGTCAAGGAACTCAGGGAAAGGACCAATGCCGGCATGATGGATTGTAAAAAGGCCCTTCAGGAATGTGGGGGTGATATGGAAAAGGCCGTTGACTATCTGCGTCAGAAGGGTCTTGCTGTTGCTGCTAAAAGGGCAGGAAGGGCAACCTCTGAAGGTGTTGTTCAGTGCTATATTCATTCGGGAAATAAACTTGGTGTCTTGGTTGAAGTAAACTGTGAGACCGATTTTGTGGCAAAGACCGATCAATTTATAGAATTTGCAAGGAACTTGGCCATGCACATTGCAGCCACAAATCCCCTTTGTATCAGGCGTGAAGAGGCACCAGAAGATGTTCTTCAAAAGGAAAGGGAAATTTATAAACAGCAGGCCATTGAATCCGGCAAGCCCGAACACATAGTTGATAAGATAGTTGAAGGAAGGATTGAAAAATTTTTAAAAGAAATATGTCTTCTTGAGCAACCCTATGTTAAAGATCCCGATGTAACCATCCAAGATCTTTTAAATGAGCTTGTGGCAAAGATGGGTGAAAATATTACCATAAAGCGTTTTGTAAGGTTCCAGGTTGGTGAAAAATAAGAGATAAAAAGAAAAAATATATAAATGTCATCCAAGTATAAACGGGTCCTTCTAAAATTAAGCGGTGAGGCCCTCATGGGCACTGAGCCCTATGGTATTAGCCCAGAATTTTTGGACAAGGTTGTAGGAGAACTTAAAAGGGCCAGAAATATAGGTACCCAGATTGGGATTGTTGTTGGCGGAGGAAATATATTTAGAGGTGTTTCTGGTGCTGCAAAGGGTATGAACAGGGCCTCTGCAGATCAGATGGGGATGCTTGCAACTGTAATAAATGCCCTCGCCCTTCAGGATGCCTGTAATAGAAAGGGAATTCCAGCAAGGGTTCTTTCTGCAATAGAAGTGGGAAAAATGGCTGAGCCCTTTATAAGGGCCAGGGCTATAAAACACCTTGAAAGGCAACGAATAGTGATTTTTGCCGCAGGAACCGGCAACCCCTTTTTTACAACAGATACAGCCTCGGCTCTAAGGGCCCTTGAGATAGAGGCGGATATACTCTTTAAGGCAACTAGGGTGGATGGTGTCTATGATAGGGACCCGTATAAATATTCTGACGCCAAGAGAATAGAAAAGATCACCTATCATGAGGTCCTTGAAAGGGGCCTTGGGGTTATGGATGCTGCGGCAATATCCCTTGCAATGGATGCAGAACTCCCAATAATGGTTTTCAATATGTTGAAAGAAGGTAATATTGTAAAGGCAGTTTCTGGAGAATCCATTGGTAGCCTGATCCTTCCCGACTAAAGGAGGTGGAATTTATGGGTAAAGAGGTAATAAAGGATGCCAATAGTAGAATGGATAAGGCCATAAAGGCCTTTGAAAGGGAGCTTTCCCATGTGAGGACAGGGCGCGCCTCTGCATCGCTTCTTGATGGAATTACAGTGGATTATTATGGAACCAACATGCCCCTCAATCAGGTGGCCTCAATCTCTGTGCCAGAAAGCAGGCTGATAACCATTCAGCCCTGGGATAACAATATCCTTGGAGATATTGAAAAGGCGATTTTATCCTCAGACCTTGGACTTACCCCTTCAAATGATGGAAAGATAATTAGAGTCAGCGTTCCGCCCCTTACAGAGGAAAGAAGAAAGGAACTTGTAAAACTGGTCAAAAAGATGGCAGAGGATTGCAGGGTAGCCATCAGAAATATAAGGCGAGATGCCATTGAGAAGCTTAAGACCCAAAAAAAGGAAAAGGCCATCTCAGAAGACGAGATGTACAAACTTCAAGATGAGGTCCAGAAGCTTACTGACGACCATATAAAAAAGGTGGATGAAATTCTTAAGAAAAAGGAAAAGGAGATAATGGACTTTTAAAAAACATGGTCCAAAAGCTTCCTGATCATATTTTGCATAATCTTCCAAGACACCTTGCCATTATCATGGATGGAAATGGCAGGTGGGCCAAAAAGCGTTTTCTTCCAAGGATAATGGGCCACAGACAAGGTGCTAAAACTGTTAAAGAAATAGTTACAGCAGCTAGACGTTGGGGCATAAGATATCTTACCCTCTATGCCTTTTCAAAGGAAAATTGGTCAAGGCCAAAGGAAGAAGTTGACGCCCTGATGGATTTACTGAGCGAATATCTGCAAAGGGAACTGGACGAACTTTTAGGGAACAAGATTAGGCTGCGGGCCATCGGGGATATCGAAGACCTTCCTCCTAGAGTAAGAACCATTCTCTTTGACACAATGAACAGGACCTCAAAAAACTATGAGATGCAGCTTATACTTGCCCTTAGCTATGGAGGAAGGGCAGAAATAGCCCGGGCCGCCAAAAGGCTTTCCCTAGATGTCTTACAAGGAAAGCTAAGGCCAGATGATGTGAATAAAAACACCTTTAAATCCTATTTATATACAAGCGATGTCCCTGATCCTGATCTGATTATAAGGACTAGCGGTGAGATGAGGCTTAGCAATTTTTTGCTTTATCAGGCAGCCTATAGTGAGCTTTACATAACAGATACCCTCTGGCCTGATTTCAACGAAAACGAGCTTTTGAAGGCCCTTGAAGACTATTCAAGACGCGAAAGACGTTTTGGAAAAACCAGCGAACAAATAGTCCTGAAATGCACAGGAAACGAGTCCTAACCGCCCTTATCCTAGTTCCTGTCCTTGTTGCGGGTCTATTATGGGGTGGAAGCCTTTTTTTTGATTTACTTATAATTCTTATCACAATTCTTTGTCTTTATGAATATTTTGAAATGGCCCTCAGAGATGACAGCCCGATTTTTAAAATAAGTGGTATTTTCTTAGGCCTTATCCCCCTTTTTTTTACTATATTTAAAAAAGAAGAAGTCTATCTGCTTTTTGGCCTCTTTCTCCTTTTCGCCCTTTCCATAATCATTTGTGTCATGACATATCGGGCCCAAAAATTTCCGTTTCTTTTTTTGGCTATTACTGCCTTTGGTGCGGGTTACATTTCCCTTTGTTCAAGCCTTATTTATTTAATTTACCAGTTTCCGAACGGTCTTGGATGGATATCCTTTCTGTTCGTGGTGGTCTTTTTGGCCGATACCGGGGCCTATTATGCAGGGAACCTTATGGGAAGGCACAAACTATGTCCAGCCATAAGCAAGGGAAAGACCGTTGAGGGTTCGATTGGAGGCATTTTGGCCTCTGTTTTTGGGGCATTATTTTGCTGGATTTCCTTCTTTAATTTTTTTGACCTGAGGCTCCTTGTCCCTCTTTCAATTTTGCTTGCTATAGTTAGCCAGATAGGGGACCTTGCAGAATCTATAATAAAAAGACACTTTGGAATCAAGGATTCAGGCACAATCCTTCCGGGACATGGGGGAGTTTTTGACAGGGTTGATGCCTTGCTATATGCTGGCCCTACCCTTTACTGGGTCCTTTTTTTTAGCAATGGCAATTTTTACTTGAGATAGGATTCTGTCATGTTTCATGAAAAGAAAATAGTTGTCCTTGGCTCAACAGGCTCCATAGGAAAAAGTGTTACAGATATTGTGAGAAGGTCAGATGGAAGGCTAAAGATAGTTGGTCTCGGGGCGGGGCAAAATATCGCTCTTTTGGCGGAACAAATAAAGGAATTTGCTCCAAGAAAGGTTGCTGTGATGACAAAAGAGCTTGCCCAGGACCTTTCTAAAAAGATAGGCCCCAATGGCCCTCAGATACTTTATGGAAAAGAGGGTTATAAGGAGCTATCCAGTATGCCTGATGCGGAGCTAGTTGTCTCTTCCATGGTTGGTGCTGCTGGCCTCATCCCAACCATTGCTGCAATAGAGGCTGGAAAAGACGTGGCTCTTGCCAATAAAGAGACACTGGTTGCTGCCGGTCCCTTGGTCATGAAGCTTGTTGAAGAGCACAAGGTAAACCTTCTTCCAATAGACAGTGAACATTCTGCCATCTTTCAATGCCTTCAGGGCTATAAGGAAGGCATGGTAAAAAGGATTATTTTAACTGCATCCGGCGGGCCATTTAGGGAAAAGTCCATTGATGAATTAAGGACAATCACCCCTCAAGAGGCTGTGGCACATCCCAACTGGTCCATGGGCGCAAAGATATCCGTGGATTCCTCAACCCTTATGAATAAGGGTTTGGAGGTCATTGAGGCAAGGTGGCTTTTTGACATTCCACCTGAACGGATTCATGTCCTGGTTCATCCTCAAAGCATAGTTCACTCAATGGTGGAATATATTGACGGATCTGTCATCGCCCAATTAGGAATACCTGATATGAGGGTGCCAATTTCTTATGCCCTCATGTGGCCAGAAAGGATGGAGCTTGATCTTCCATCTCTGGACCTAGTAAAGGCAGGGCCTTTGAGCTTTGAAGAGCCACAATATGATAAATTTCCCTGTCTTTCCCTTGCTTTTAAGGCCCTTAATATGGGTGGGACCGCAACAACTGTCCTTAATGCAGCCAATGAGGTGGCTGTTGAGGCGTTTCTGCAAAAAAGAATACCATATCTATCTATTTCAAAGGTCATAGAGACAGTTTTGAATGAAATTGGCGGGGAGGAAATGGAAACCATCGATGATGTTCTAAGGGCCGATGCCCTTGCAAGGCTTAAGGCAGAGGAATTTATCTCAAATATTGAAAAGGGCGAATAGATGACAACCCTCTGGTCATTTCTTCTGGTATTAAGTGCGTTAATTTTTTTTCATGAACTAGGTCACTTTCTGGTTGCGCGTTTTTTTGGCATAAGGGTCCTAAAATTTTCCATTGGTTTTGGGCCAAGGGTCTGGGGCTTTGTGAGAAATGGCACAGATTATTGTATCTCTGCCATCCCTTTAGGTGGTTTTGTTAAAATGCTTGGAGAGCTTCCAACTGAAGAGGTCTCTAAAGAGGATATTCCCTATTCTTTCTCACACAGACCTGTAAGACAAAGGGCCCTTGTTGTGGCAGCAGGCCCTATTGCAAATTTTTTAATGGCCCAGATAATATTCTTTTTTATCCTTCTTTTTTATGGAAACCCAATAGTCCTTCCAGAAATAGGAAAGGTAAATCCAGGATCTCCGGCACAAGAGGCAGGCATAAGGGCAGGAGATGTGTTTTTGGAAGTAAATGGGAAAAAAGTCAAAAGCTGGCAAGATGTCTCAAAGACCATCAAGGCCAGTAAGGGTTCCATGATAAAGCTAAAACTTAAGCGTGGAGAAAGAATAATTGAAGTTGAGGTCAAACCCCGGTTCCAAGAGCTAAAAAATATCTTTGGCGAAAAGGTAAGGGTGCCCTTAATTGGGGTGACAGCAGCAGGAAAGATAAAAATAGAAAGGCTTAATCCCTTTGTGGCAGTATTTAAGTCGTTTCAAAAGACTTGGGAGCTAACCTGGCTTACTTTAGAAGGGTTTATAAAGATCATAGAAAGGGTCATACCTGTTTCCACCCTGGGAGGGCCCATTATGATAGCCCAGATGGCAGGGGAGCAGGCCCAACAGGGCCTTTTGAATCTGTTTTATTTCATGGCAGTCTTAAGCATCAATCTTGCCATCCTGAATCTATTACCAATTCCGGTCCTTGATGGCGGACATCTTTTTTTCTTTGCCATTGAGACAATTAAAGGAAGTCCTCTTACTGTCCGACAGATGCAGGTGGCCCAGCAGATTGGAATTTTTATACTTGGCTCCCTAATGCTTCTTGTCTTTTACAATGATATTGCAAGACTTCTAGGTATCACAAAGCCCATACCAAAGCCATAAAAACATGCTTACTCTTGCCCTTGAAACCACTGGAATGACAGGTGGAGTGGCCCTTTTAAGGGATAACGAGCTCCTTGGAGAGGTTGTCACAGGTTCAAAGAGCACCTATTCCAGAAGGCTCATAAAGGCAGTAATGTATCTTTTGGATGAGCTTGAGCTTTCGTGGAAAGAGATAGATCTTGTTGCTGTAAGCCTTGGACCAGGAAGTTTCACAGGTTTAAGAATTGGTCTTGCCACTGCAAAAGGATTGTGTCTTTCAACTAGTGCCAGGCTCTTGGGTGTACCAACACTTGACATCCTTGCCCAAAATGCCTGTTTAAACCTTAAAGAAAGGCTCATTTGTCCATTAATAGATGCAAGAAGAAAACAAGTTTATACTTGTCTTTATGAAACAGAGGGGTTTTTTGTTAAAAGGATATCAGAATATGTTGTCTGTCGTCCGGAGGAGATAAAGGGTTTTGTACCTGAGAAAAAAGAGGTCATCTTTCTGGGAAATGGGCTTTTGTCCTATGAGGACAAGCTAAGGGAGCTTTTTGAAAAAAGGGCAACCTTTGCACCAAACAACCTTTGGTATCCCAAGCCTTCAAATTGTGGGCTTCTTGCAAAAAAGATGATCTTAGATGGAACACCGCCACATGACCCTGATCGTTTAGTGCCGCTTTATTTAAGGCTATCTGAGGCAGAGGAAAAGAGGCGAATGCAAAGAAATGAAGCCCCTGTTTGAAATACCCTGGGATAAAGAGGCGATTTTTCTCGAACGCACCAATCGTTTCCTTGCTATTTGTAATATAGAAGGCCAATCTGGTTCAGTAAAGGTCCATGTAAGAGACCCTGGAAGGCTAAAGGAGCTTCTATTCCCAGGAAACAGGCTCCTTTTAAAAAGGGCCAAGGGAAAGCCAAGAAAGACCTCATGGGACCTTATTTCTGCCTTGTCACAGGATGGTAAGTCATGGGTCTTGGTTAATTCAGGTTTTCACTCCTCTATAGCAAGTGCCATATTTGAAGATGAGGAGATTTCACCATTTAAAGGAATTCGAGAGATTAAAAAAGAGGTAAAATTTGAAAGTAGCAGACTTGATTTTTTGTTAACACTTGAATCTTTCGAAAGGATATATATAGAGGTTAAAGGATGCACACTTGAAAGGTCTAATATTGCCCTATTTCCTGATGCCCCCACAGAAAGGGGAAGGCGGCACCTTAAAGAGCTTATTAAAATTCGAGAGGAAAAGGGAGAAAGAAGTGCAATTTGTTTTTTGATATTTTGCCCAAATGTCAATTACTTTTCGCCAAACTGGAATACTGATAGGGAATTTTCAAGGACCTTTTATGAGGCAATTAAAAAGGGTGTTGAATGCCATCCATTCCTGCTAGAATACAAAAAAGGCATGGTCAATTTTTTAAGAGAGATACCATTTCTTAAGGAAAAATCCATAAAGGAGGATGGAAATGTTTAAAAAGGTCTGCCCTTATTGTAAGGAGAGGATTAAAAAAGATGCAGTAATTTGTCGATATTGTCATAAAGAGCTTGATTTAGGCAAAGAAGATACATGCAGTTCATCCCTCTGGGTATTTGCAGGTTTTGTGGGGTTGGCTTTAGGTGCAGCAGCAGCCCTAGGCCTTGGTTATGTAAGTGAACGGAAAAGGTGGGAGGAGGACCAGTCAGGGGTGAGCTTTGATGAAGAAGAGGAGGAAGAAAGCTGCCAGTAATCAGGCTTACAATTTTTAAAGGAGCCAATAAGTTATGCAAGAGTCTTCCCTTAGCACAGTTGATCGAGTTGCAAAGATATTTTGTCATGCTGTAAAGGAGGTAATTGATATATCTACTGGTATGGATGTTAGTTATGCTCCAACCATTCAAGATGTTCCTTCCATCAGTCTAAAGCCAGATATTGGCTGTTTTGTTCAGTTTTCCGGAGATTACTCTGGGCTTTTTATTATGAATTTTTCAAAGGAGGCTGCCCTTGAAATCTATCAAAAGGCCATGTCCTTCATGGGACTTCAGGATGAGGAGATTGCCAAAGAGTTCGATTCTGATGAGGTGGTAAACTATGTAGGTGAAATCATTAATCAGGTGATAGGAAAGGCAAGGCAAAAGATAGAGGCCATTTATGGACTTTCAGCCAATAATAATCAGCCAAAGGCCATAACTATCTCAACCGCCATTACCCTTTCAGTGGCTACAATGCTTGACAAACCTGTTTGCAGAAAGATCTCATTTAGAACAGGTGATAGGAATCCATTTTACGTGGAGATGAACCTTGAAAAGACAGAATTTATAAGCCTTGAGCCTGAAAAGGATAAATATCACGAAGACATCCAGGAACATGTTGATAAGGTTATAGAAGAAAATGGCTCGAATAAGGATAAAAAGGCCCCAAAATCTCAGGAAGAACTGGACCAAATGATGGCAGACCTTGGCCTCTAAACAGTGCTAGTAGCATTAACTGGAAATATTGGCTCTGGTAAGTCAACTATTTTAAAGTTTTTCAAAGAACAAGGCGCTGCTACAATAAGCGCTGATGAAATTGTTCATGATCTTTTAGAGAAGAATCATATAAAGAAAAAAGTAGTAAGTATCTTTGGTCCCTGCATTTTGAATTGTAAAGGCCAGATTAACAAAAGGGCATTGGCCAATATCATCTTTTCCTCAAAGGAAAAAAAAGATGCTCTTGAAAAACTGGTTCATCCACTGGTCTATGAGGAAATAAGTAGATTTTACAAAAAACATTCCTCACAAATTGTAGTCTCTGAAATCCCACTTCTTTTTGAGACAAATAAACATAGTGAGTTTGATAAGGTCATTGTGGTATTTTGTGATGAAAAAAGCCTTTTTGAAAGACTTAAAAATAGAGGGCTAACTGAGGAAGAAGTAAAAAGGAGATTGAAATTTCAAATACCGGTTGAAGAAAAAATTAAGTTGGCAGATTATGTAATAGATAATAGTGAAGATTTTGAAAAGGTCAGAAAAAAGGTTAAGGAAATTTATGATGATCTAAAGAGAAAAAAGGGCTGTAATGGAAGTTTTAAATAAATGGCTTTCAAATATCATATCTCATTTTAACAACGGAAATCAGTACATCTACTGGCTCCTTATTTCGCTTTTAATAGCCTTTTGCTGCCTTATAAGTTATCTCATTGTTCGCTATTTCGTAATAAAATTTATACATGCAGCGGTAAAAAGGACAAGAAATAAATGGGACGATATCCTTATTGAAAAGAAGGTATTTGTACCTCTTGCCCTTCTGGCCCCTGCAATCTGCTTTAACTATGTTGCGCAGCTAGTGCCCAACTTTCCAAAGGTAATTTTAAATCTGGTCTATCCCTTTGTCCTGTTGGATATTGCCCTTTTTGTAGATAGGCTTTTTTCAGCAGCTCTTAAAATATATGACAGAACTCCTGCATCAAAGCGTTGGCCAATTAAAGGCTATGTACAGCTTATTAAGCTAATAATATTTCTTGCCGTAGCCGTATCTATCATCTGTTTTTTTCTTGGTGTCTCTCCCTGGGCCCTATTAAGCGGCCTCGGGGCCATGACTGCTGTCCTTCTCCTAGTATTTAAAGATACAATCCTTTCTTTTGTGGCAAGTGTCCAGATAGTTTCAAATGACCTTATCCGTGTGGGAGATTGGATACAAGTTCCAAAG
>JALXCD010000092.1:12472-17675 GCA_026991135.1 Deltaproteobacteria bacterium
AACCAAGAGAGGGTAATCTGTCCCGGCATTAATGATGTTAATGGGGTTCCAAAGTTTGATGCAGATGGAGACGTTATAGAAATAGCCCTTTATACAATAAAGGTGCAAAACTGGAATAAGACAATAACAGTAATTCCCACCCATAAGCTCATTGAAAATTCCTTTATAAATTGGCGTGGAATGAAACAGGCTGGTGGAAGGAGGATTAAAAGGGCCATTTTGATAGACCAAAGAAGTGTTAGGTTCCTCGAAAAAGAACAGATAGAAAGACTTAGAAAGATTCAAATCCTTAAAAAATACATTGATGAAAAGGAAAGGGAGCTTGCAGAATACAATAGGGTACACAATATTGATGATTCGGTCCTAGTAAATGGCAGAAGAATGACCAACCTTGGAACCTTCAGGGCCTATCTAAACGAGTATCTAAGGCAGCATCCCAAGCTCAGAAAGGATATGACTATGATGGTGAGACAGCTTTCTCCAACACCTGACGGTATTCCGCTAGAGATCTATTGTTTTTCAAGGGATACCCAATGGGTGAATTATGAAGGTATCCAAGCAGATATATTCGACCATATTCTTGCATCCATCCCTGAGTTCGGGCTCAGGGTCTATCAAAGACCATCTGGGTATGACCTAGAAAGGGCCGGGCTTATTGCCTCAACGAAAGACTAAAGAATCGAAATGGAAAACAGGCAAGGAGAAGTGTTAGCCCCTTTTTTCTAAATTTCCTTGACAAACGCATTATCTAGTAGTAATAGCAAATAAAATTCAACATATTGTGCCTCAGGTGTACGGGAAGTCCGGTGAAAGTCCGGCGCTGGCCCGCAACCGTGATCGGGGACTCATGGGTCAATATGCCACTGTTATCATTGTATAATGGGAAGGCGATCCATGGGAATGATCCGAGAGCCGGGAGACCGGCCTGGGGAAGGGGGTATTTGGCTTCGAGGCTTAAGGTCGAATACCAAATAGAGGATTTTTTCTCTTCATTTCATTTATCCTTCCTCTTTTTCTCCCTTCACCTGCTGGCCAATAGGAAAAGGAGGTATCATCATGTTTTTAATTGGCCAGGAAATAAATATCTTCAATCCGGTTATCTTCGATGCCATAAAGAGCAGGGACGGTTCCCTGATAAGGGGAGAAGTTAAAAGGATTTTGGAGTCAAAGGTGGATGCCCTGGAAGTCAATCTTGGTGGCTGGCAGGGTTCTGAGCATTGTTTTCCATGGCTTTTAAGACAGATAAGAGCCGTGACAGATAGGCCCCTTTTCATTAGTCCTGTTCGAGGTGTCTTAAAGGAGGCGGTGGAAATTTCTGGACCAAATACAACCATAAATTGCATAACTGCAGATGAAAGACAGCTTGAAAGTATGCTTTCTGCAGCAAAATGTCTGAAATGTAATCTTGTGGTCCTTTTGACCAGAAAGGGTTTTAATCCTTCAAGCCTTGATGAAATTTGCTTTTTGGCAGAAGAGGTAATTGAAAGAGCGGAAAAAAGCTCCTTCCCATTAGAGAGATTGATACTTGATCCGGTTTTAAGACCGAGGATTTGCATCGATCCATTGGGCGATATTCAAAATCATCCTGACGTCACCTTTTTCGCAGAGGCCATATATCTAATTGGAGCCCTTCGCAAAAAAAGGATTAAAACTATTTCTGCAATTAGCAACTTATCTACTGGCCTTACTCCATCTGGGAGAAAGTTCTTTGAGCTTTCCGCTCTCAGAATCTTCAAAATGGCAGGGCTTGATATGGTTATTTTAAGGGCAAAGGACAAGGAATTTGTAGAGATGGCAAGAGAAAACCATGATATCCAGTTGACTTTCAAGCCCTTCCATTTAGACTTGGATAATTCTTTGAGAGTGTAGAAGATTCTTATTTATATGGAGAAAGCTTAGATGGATATCTGGGTCCTCTTGGCCTTTTTGGTCTATTTACTTGCGGTCTTTGCCATTGGCCTTGTTGCATATAAAAGGACCAGGGATCTTTCAGACTATATCCTTGGAGGAAGGAGGCTTGGAAGCCTTGTCTCAGCGCTTAGCGCCGGGGCTTCAGACATGAGCGGCTGGTTACTCTTGGGGCTTCCAGGTCTTATCTATTCCGAAGGGCTAAAGGGCCTTTGGCTTGCCCTTGGTCTCCTTTTGGGGACATTTCTTAATTGGCAGATAGTTGCAAAAAAGTTGAGGGTTTTTAGTTACCATTTTGATAACTCCCTTACCATACCGGAATATCTTGAAAGGCGTTTTTTTGATGACACAGGCATCTTACGGACAATAAGCGCCCTCATGATATTATTTTTCTTTACCATTTATACAAGCTCTGGTCTCGTGGCAGGGGGGAAACTCTTTAACAGCGTCTTCGGAGTTCCTTATATTTATGCAATGGGGATAGGCGCAGCAACCATCTTAATTTATACATTTTTGGGCGGTTTTTTGGCAGTATCGTGGACAGATGCCTTCCAGGCTCTTCTTATGCTTTTTACCTTAATTGTGGTTCCTATTTTGGCATTTTCCACCCACGGGCTGGATTTCTCAAACGGGATTGATGACGGTTTTTTTGATATCTTCAGGGATAAAGACGGAAATTTTTACTCTGTTTTTTCCCTTATTTCCCTTTTGGCCTGGGGACTTGGATATTTTGGTCAGCCACATATCCTGGCGCGCTTTATGGCCACCGATTCGCTGAGGGATGTGGAAAAGGCCAAGGTAATAGGGACCTCTTGGACAGGTTTGTCCTTAGCTGGGGCAATACTTGTGGGAGTTGCAGGTGCCATCCATTTCAGTACCTCTCTGGCGGATCCGGAAAAGGTCTTTATCTTCCTAGTAAGAGATTTTATGCATCCCTTAATTTCCGGTATTTGTCTTGCCGGAATCCTTGCAGCCATAATGAGTACTGCAGACTCCCAGCTTCTTGTTTCTGCCTCTGCCCTTACAGAAGATTTTTATAGGGCAAGGTTTCGTCCAGAGGCAAGTGAGAAAGAGCTAATTTTAATTGGAAGATTGACAGTCCTTTTGGTCAGTCTTGTTGCAATTTTTCTTGCACGGGATCCAAGTAGCAAGGTTCTAGACATGGTGGCTTATGCCTGGGCAGGCTTTGGAGCAAGTTTTGGCCCTGCTTTAATCTTATCCCTTTTCTGGAAAGAAATGACAAGACCTGGAGCAATGGCTGGAATTCTTACCGGCGGCCTTACGGTAATAGTCTGGCGGAATCTTCATGGAGGCATATTTGAGCTTTATGAGATGGTGCCGGGCTTTTTTATCTCAACAGTTGCCATAATCATTTTTAGCCTTTTTATCCCAAAGACATTTGAAGATCAAAGGAATTTAGAGAGAATCAAGACAACTTTTGAAAGGGGCCTCGCGGAACTATAAATTTTTTATATATAGAGAGACTCCCTTACAAGAGGCCAGTCATTTCTCCTTCCCTTTGAAAATAGCAGTTGATATACAAAAAGGGGCGTGTATCTAAAGGTCATTTGACAGCTATATAAGTAAAAACGCCACATCCTGATAAATCTTTCGTCATAAAGTTCTTTTATTTTTTTTATATTTTTCTCAAATCGCCTTGCCCAGTGCCCGAGTGTCCTATCATAATGCATCCTCAGGTTTTCACAGTCAAAAAAGTCAAAGCCTTTATCTTCTGCTATTTCAACAAGCTCCCCAAGGGCAGGAAGATAAGTTCCAGGAAATATATATTTTGTAATCCAAGGATCCATTTCCTTGGGCTTTGTTCGGCCTATGGTGTGAAGAAGGAGTATGCCCTTGTCCTTTAAAAGCTTTCCGCAACGTTCAAAAAAAACAGGAATATTTTCCTTGCCCACATGTTCAAACATACCAATGGAAATAATGCGGTCAAAGGTGCCAAACTCCTTTTGGGGTATTTCCCTATAATCTTGAAGTCTGATCTCTGCAAGCTCTTGGCACCCTGCTTCCTTAATCCTCTCATTTCCAAGTTCAAATTGATTCTTTGATAATGTGATACCAACTGCTTTAACTCCATATCGTTTCGCAGCTTCTATAACCACACTTCCCCAGCCGCAACCAATGTCAAGAAGCTTTTGGCCTGGTTTAAGACAGAGTTTTTTTAGACTCCTTCTTATCTTATTTTTTTGGGCACTTTCAAGGTCCTCCTCTTTACTGGTAAAAAAACCGCAGGAGTAATTCATCCCTTCATCGAGCCAAATCCTATAAAATTCATTCCCCTTGTCATAGTGAAATTGGACGTCCTTTTTAGACTGCTTGACTGTTGCCTTCTTTTTAAGATGCAGCCAGCAAATTTTGGCCTTTTGAAAGGGGGTAAGCCTTTCTTCAGCAGCGTTTTTGAACAGCCAGCCCAAGACCTCGTCAAGTTTTCCGTGAATTTCTATGTCACCATTAATGTATCCCTCGCCAAAGGCAAGGGAGGGTTCAACAAGTATCTCTTCGAAAATTTTTCTTGTCTTAAAATAGATTTTAAAGGCAGGTTCTTCTTCTCCTATTTTTACTTCACTGTTATCCCAAAGTCTGATAAGGGCAGATGGCGTGACCTTTTGAGGAAAGATACTCAAGAGGATTTCCTTGGCTCGTTCAGGGGTCATTTTTGTATCTCCCAGAAAGAGGTTGTTATTATCCAAATAGGTATGAATCAATTAATTGTCAAGTTACGGAGACTTTTTGGGGGAAATGCTTTTACAGTAAAAGATTCTACTACCTGCTCTAAGTCCTTGGGGTTTAATAGTTTTCCTAATGATATAGAAGCGTCTGGAATTTCCTTTATAACTACTTTATTGGGACTTAAAAAGAACCTTTTTATTTCTTCAAGGTTTTTTAAACTTCTTTTGCTTTTTATCCTTGAAATCTTATCATCCAGAAAATGGACGATATTTTTTCTTTTTGATTTCCAGTTCTCTAAGTAAATAATCTCATTTAAAAATTGCATATCATTTATGGCAAAATTAAGTGTAAAATTTTTTACTTTGACCAAAGGATATGTGAAGAAGATTAAGTAAAGATTGTTTCTTTTTACTGATATATTACAAAAGTTTCCAGTTATTCTGAGCATTATTTTATTTTTTGACTTAATTACTATTTCTCTTAGAATAAGACATTTTTTTAGATTTTGCATAAAAAAAGGTTTGATAGATAAAGATCCTACTAAAAACATTCCCAATCCTAAGCAAAGGGTAGTGCAACCAAAAGTATTGAATATAGATCAGGTAAGTGC
>JALXCD010000093.1:0-2510 GCA_026991135.1 Deltaproteobacteria bacterium
ATACATAATTATACAAAGTTAGTTCTTAATTTAAATAGAGAGTTTCTCAGAGGTCTCTAAAAATAATTTATTTTTTTATGCCTAATCGCCTCCATAAAGAAAAAAGTCCCTATCTTCTTCAACATGCCAACAATCCAGTAAATTGGTATCCCTGGGGACAAGAGGCCTTCAGAGACGCAAAAAAACGGAATGTACCACTTTTCATATCCATCGGATATTCCACATGCCACTGGTGCCACGTTATGGAAAGGGAGAGCTTTGAGGACCAGGAAGTAGCCTCCTTTTTAAATGAGCACTTTTTGCCAATAAAGGTTGATAGAGAAGAGCTTCCCTATGTGGATCATGCATATATGAGTGTGTGTCAGATAATTAATGGCCAGGGAGGATGGCCTCTAAGTGTTTTTGCTACCCCAGACAAGGAGCCTTTTTTTGCGGGGACCTATTTCCCACGATATCCAAGGGCGAACATGCCTGGTTTTCTTGATATCCTTAAGACAATTGCCATTCAATGGAAAAGATGTCCTCAAAAACTAATTACTTCAGGAAAAAGAATTGTTGAAGCCATAAACCAGGCGGCAGTTAATAAAAAGGCCTTAAGGGGGGCACAGTTTGAAGACCTTATAAGACATGCCAAAGAAGGCCTTATGTCCATATTTGACGGTCAAAATGGGGGATTTGGAAATGCACCCAAGTTTCCAAGCGTCCCCTTTTTGGATTTTCTTTTAACCCTCTATGAAATATATGGTGAAAAGGGTCTTTTGGAAATGGTCGCTTTTACCCTTAAAAAGATGCGACTAGGCGGGATTTTTGACCACCTTGGTGGTGGTTTTCATAGATATAGTGTTGATGAAAGGTGGTTTGCGCCTCACTTCGAAAAAATGCTCTATGACCAGGCCCTTTTGATTTCGATCTATCTTAAGGCATATGGTTTTACAGGTTATAAAAGTTTTAGAGAAACTGCCATTAAGTGTGGAGAATATTGCCTTTCAACCCTTTTTCACGAAAAAGGTGGTTTTTATTCTGCACAGGATGCAGATACAGATGGTATTGAGGGTGGATATTATCTTTGGAGTGAAGATGAAATAAGGGAGTGCCTTGGTGATTATAGTAGTAGTATTGAGACATTTATTTCCCTATTTAATGTAAAATCAGGCGGGAACTTTGAACACGGGAAAAATATCCTTTTTCTTAAAAAAGAACCATCAAAGGAGCAGTACAAGATAGTTTCTGACATTTCAAAAAGGCTTTTTGCTTGCAGAAGCAAGCGGAATCCACCACTTATTGATAAAAAGATTATCACATCCTGGAATGGCTTAATCATAATTGCTCTATTAAGGCTTTTTGAGGTAACCAAAGAAAAAAGATATCTTCTAGCCGCTCAAAAGACAGGGGATTTTTTGATAAAAAATCTTTTTAAAAAAGAAGTGCTTTACAGAAGCTTTTGTGATGGCGAAATCAAATTTGGTGGAGTTCTTGATGATTATTCAAATCTGTCCCTGGCCCTTGTAATGTTAAAAAGATATACTGGACAAAGTAACTATTTGAAACTTTCAGAACATTTTTTAAAAATCTGCCATGATAGATTCTATTCAAAGGAGCTTGAGACCTATCTTTATGCTGATGGTGGTAACTTGGATATACCAATTAAATTAGAACCCCCGGGTGATAGCGCAACCCCTTCTCCTTTGTCCACCCTTCTTATGTCATATATTGCCCTTTATAAAGAGACAGAGAATACACTTTGGCTCGATCTTTCAGAAGATATCCTAATAAAGGGAAGAAAGGGAATAGAAGATTCTCTTTTAGGCTACTGTAGTTTCCTAGAGGCCTATCTTCTATTTGAAAGGGCCATGAAAGATGACAATAAATGAAATTATAGGATTTGCTTGCCTATTATTTTGGCCTTTGATCCCAATTTTTTGGTTTATAACTCATGGGCTAGCCGTTTTGGGTAAGAGGCCACCCCTCTTACTTCCATTCTTGTTAACAGCCTTTTTTTACTTGCCAGTGGCCATATTTTTAATTGATAATGTCAGTTTTCTTCTTTCAAAAGGCCTTATCTTCCCATTTGCTTTAAAAGCAATCGGATGGCTTCTTTTTTCCCTTGGAATTCTTTTACATATCTGGACCCTTTTACTTTTGGGAAAAAGGATAATAGGGATACCTGAGATACAATCAGACCAAAGTGTAGGGCTAGTTATAAAGGGGCCCTTTAAATTTTTGAAACATCCAACCTACCTGGCTCATCACATGATATTCTTTGCTGCCTGGTTTATCACTGGTTTTTATGCCATCTTTGTCATATTCCTGCTGGACGTGATAATAACAAGACTTTTTATAGTTCCGATGGAAGAACGTGAGCTAAAGAGGCGATTTGGGAAAAGGTATGAATCTTATACTAAAAAGACAGTAGGATTTTAAGGTCTGTAATTCTAAGGCTTTGACTTTTTTAAAAAACAATGCATATCATTAAATAACAATCGTATTTTCACTTATAGCGCTCTTTAAAG
>JALXCD010000093.1:2520-17610 GCA_026991135.1 Deltaproteobacteria bacterium
GAGATTAGGAGGATTATTATGAGATTAACACAAATTTTCTCCTATTTAGTACTTGGCCTTATTTTTCTATTTTCGTTTTTAATAAAGGAAACCCTTGCCATTTTAGATGGGAATTATCTTGCAGTAACTCAGCCTGGCATGAAGCTTGAGCTTGCAAGCGGGAATTATGATTACTGGATAGAAACTCCCCAAAAGATAGTTGACCTTCAGACGGGAAGTTATGAGATTAAAGGAAAATATATATTTTTTTATCCCGACGCCAGTGACATAGGAGATTTAAAGCCTTCAAGGGCCGAAATTATTGATGATTGTAGCATTAAATGGGGGGAGGCCGGAATTTTTATAAGGAAGGGCTGCACATCTTCCGCCGATTTTTCAAAGACTCAGTATTCAGTCACTGCGCCACCAGTTAGTACAAGGAAGGCTCCTTCTTTTGATGCAAAAGAAGAAGCCTTTCCAAAGATATGGAGGGTTTTTAAGAAAAGGGAATTTGAAGTTTATATTCCAGAGGGTTGTAAGGTCCAGGAAGATAAAAAATTTTCAGGTATTTCTCTTTTTTTTAACAATGGTGAGGCCTGGATAGGGGCAATGCCTAAAAATGCGCAGGACTTTCAGAAAAGGGCCCTTTCAGGATGTAATTTGGAAGGGGTCTTTCAAAAGGGAAACACCACCCTTTTTATATGTAATCCAAGTTCAAATATACGACTTGTCCAACTTGTTCAAAAAAGAGATAGGTCCTCTGTCGCAAGCTTTGTAAGGGCAGGGGATTTTTCCACCTTTAAGGCCCTTTCCATTGCCATCTCCTCCTTTAAATTCCTGGGTAAAAAAGGCCCTTCTGGCAAGGGTGCTATATCGGTAAGTTTTACAAGATGGATGCCCCGAGACAGGAGTTTTTCAATTGACATACCACAAGGCTGGTATGCAAGCGGAGGCACGGCAGATCTTGGCGTAAATGGTTACTTTAGGATAGTTCAAGTCCTTTCGCCTGATAAAAGGGCGGGCTTTCTGGGGGTCTATTTTCCATTTTATCAGTATGCCCAGACTACCATTGGCTCAAGTGGAATTCCACCAGAAGATGCGCTGGCCTTTATCAGAGGCAGGTTCTTTTATGACCTGAGAAACAAATATAAGATAGAATTTACTAACCTACACTTTGATTCACTAATTATTAATCAAGGGCTTTCACAAAAGTTGACCAATCAATACAATGTGTTTGGAGTCCCAACTGGGGGAAAGTGCAATGTGCAGGTGGTTGAGGGACAGGGTACATATCTTGAAGACGGAAAGGAGTTTGATATCTGGGTCGGTGGCCTAATATCATATACAATCTTGCCACTTCAGGGATTGGGCTATAGTCATTACTGGGGGCCGGCTCCGGTTTTTGTGGAGGTGGCTCAAAAGGGTGAGCTCCCCAGGTGGTTAGGTATCTTTAAGCACATGGCAGACTCCTGGACGCCCAACTGGCAATGGCTCTCCAGGCATTATAGAAATGCAGCCATTGAGCAAAGAAAAATAATTAATCATTATAGACGAATGTCCAATATGATACACAAAAATGCCGAAATGCGTATGAATCAAGGGATGATTGAACACGAGGCAGAAGAAAGTGAGAGAATGGAAGAATTTTGGGATACCTTTTATGCCTTAGGCGGAGAAGAGCGTTATGACAACCCTGTTACCGGAGAAGAGATAGACTTGCCAATTGGTGCAGATAAATATTTTTATGATAACTATTCCCAGACCTGGGTGGGGATACGGGAAGATGTCCAAGGTAGTGAAGATCTTATTCAGGCCTTAAAAGAAAAGGGATTTGTGGAGCTTAAACTTCACCAACATTAACAACAGTATCTTGAGTCTCTTTTTTGATTTCTGTTTTTTTAAAAAAGGAGCTTGGGGCCTTTAATGCCCTCTAGTTCCTTATTTTTACTGGCGCGCCCGGAGGGATTCGAACCCCCGACCTACGGATTCGTAGTCCGGCGCTCTATCCAGCTGAGCTACGGGCGCATTTAAATTTTGCTTTTTTTATAATGGAGCTTTAGGTATATTTCAAGCCCTGATATCCTCCTGCCCTTTGGACTTTTAAAATTGGATTTGTCATGCTAGTTTTGCCCGCAAAAATGTATTCTAGGAGGAAGTTATGCCAGAATCAAAGATTACAGAGGAATTTCTTTTAAAGTTATTCCCCCCAGAGCGGGCAGATGAATTCTTTGAAGCCCTTTATGGGGGAGCTGAGACTGGCGCTTTTGATATTGGATTAAAATGTGCTGGCTTTAATAAAAATAACAATACATTAATAATAGAATTTGTTTTGACTGAAAGGCCAGGAAAATGCATGGCCTGCAATCTCACCTATGGGCTCCCCCAGGTATTTCTCAGACACCCCATTATAAATTTAAAGGGAATAGTTGAGGAAATAGGGAAAAGGCTGTCACCAGATTGGATAGTTGAGGGCTATGAAATTGGAAGCACACAAATGGTGGATTCGAAACTAAATACCATCCCTGTATTTATAAAACTAGAAAAAGGGTAATTTTTACAGATACAGGAGGGATTCAGTAATTATGAGCCTTCGAAAATTATGCAAATTCTATATTTAGAATGATTGGCTCGGACCTTGAGGCAGGGTGATTGGATTCATTATCCATAAAGGGCCATTGGGGAAATATCACCAATATAGGCCCTTTAAAAATAGTAAAAACAAAAATCAGAATCTTTTAAAAAGGAAGGTCGCTATAACTTAATAGGGCATGACAACATTTTTTTGCGCATTTTAATCCTAATTTATGTTTAAAAGTGCAGTTACTTTTTACTCTTTTTCTGGACAAACAACCGCAATGGTTTTTTTTGCGCACTTGCCAAGTATAGCTCGTCCTACACTCCCAACAAGAACATCTGTTATTGCACTTCTGATTGTTCTTCCGAGAAAGATTATATCTGCACTGGATTCCTCAGAATAGGAGGCGATTACATCTGCCGGGTCTCCTGCTTCTATCTTTTCAGCAATTCTTTCAGATGAAACACCGGCTTGTTCCAGTATCTTCCAGGCCTTTTCCATAGTATTTTTTGTCTCTTCAAGGGGATCCGGCCTGGACCTTGATTCTGCGGCCTCGGCAATATCGGCAACATCCATGACTGTCAGCAAAGTGGCCCGTGTATCTTTTGCATAACCCATAAGCACTCCAGCCTCTTGTACTGCAGCAAATGAACCTGGTGAGCCATCTAATGTGATAAGGATATTCCTGAAGTTAATAGGTCCTTCCTCTGGAAAATCAGTACCTGGGATATAAACTGAACAGGGGGCCCTGCCATATAGAATTCCAGAAGTAACGCTCCCAATAAATGAACCTTTAACGGGGTCCATGCATCTTCTCTGCATGACCACCGTTGAATAATTGTATTTCTTGACGAACTCCAATATCTTATTTGCAGGTTTTCCATCAACTATCTCCATGTCAATGGGAGCCTTGGGTCCAAACTGGGCAACCAGTTCCTTTGCCCTGTTCATAATTGGGACAATATCCCTGTTCATGAACTCCTCGCGCAATCTCTGAAATGTTTCACTTTCCAGGACCAGCCCGGCCCTGATGTCTATATTTGTCATGTGAGTGCTAAGGTATTGACCTCCCATGGCATGCAATAGGGTTATTTCTTTAACCCTGTCATCAAGTAGCGAAGTGAGGGCACCTGCCAGTCTACAGGCAGCAGTAAAGGTCCCTTGTCCGTCTATGGGAAGCAAAAACTTGGTAAGAGGTTCTGGTTTCTTGGTCATTTTCCCCTCTCTTTTTGTTTATTGTTAGTAAAACAACAAAAGCCACACATTGGCAATGGCAACGCTTATCAACATATATGGAAATGCCACTTTCATGAACCCAAAAAATTTCATTGGATGGCCGGCCGATTCTGCAATTCCCAGTGTAACCACATTTGCACTTGCCCCGATCATGGTGCCATTTCCACCAAAGCACGCCCCAAAGGCAAGGGCCCACCAAAGGACACCGCTCTCTGCCCCTGGGATGACCTTTGTCAGGTAAGCAACTATTGGAAGCATAGTGGCAGTAAATGGTATATTATCAACAAATGCACTGGCAATGGCTGCAACCCAAAGGATCATGGTAATGGAAATGACAAGGTTTCCCTTTGCAAGCTCAAAGACCCAGTCGGCAATGATATCAAGGAGACCTGCCTCCTCCACAGCCCCAACCAGTATAAAAAGGAACATAAAAAACAGAAGCGTTGGCCATTCTATATCCTTTTCAAGGAGATGAAGGAGATCCACCTTTTTTGTCACAAGTCCGTAGGTAAAAAGGAGTGCTGCACCAAAGAGCGCTGCAATGCACACTTCCATGTGTAAAATGCCGTGGAATAGAAACATTGTGATTACCATTGCCATTATAATAAGACCTACAGTCAGGAGGGTGGAATCGGTAATTTTGTACTCTTCCTTGAGTTTCGCTATGTGGGCCTGTATGTCTTCTATTTTGGCTTTACGGTATTCTTGACCGTAGATGAACTTGTTGTAAAGAAAGAGAACAAACATAGAAACAATACATACCAGGGATAGGTTTACGACAAATTGACCGAATGTAAGACCTGCATAGGAACCTATCATGATATTTGGAGGGTCTCCAATAAGGGTTGCGGTACCACCTATATTCGATGCAATGACTTCCGGGACCAGGAGGGACAAAGGCGAGATGCCCAGTGAAAGCGCTATCTCTATACTTACCGGTGTCAAAAGCAGCATGGTCGTGACATTATCAAGGAAGGCAGAGGAGACAGCTGTAAAAATCATTAAAATTATTGCAAGCACCATGACGTTTCCCTTGGCAAGTTCATAGCACTTGTAGGCAGTCCACTGGAATATCCCGGTATTTTTGAGTATGCCAACAATTATCATCATTCCCATCAACAGGAATATCACATTCATATCTATGGCCCTTACGGCAGCCTCGTAGCTCATGATGTGATACTCGGGATTAAATGTCCCTATGGTGTAGCTGATCACTAGCATTATCCCTGCCCCCAGCATGGCCGCCAGGGTCCTGTGGAGAAGCTCAAAGGAAATGAGCACATAGGCCAGTACAAAAACAGTTGTGGCAATCCAGAAGGCAGGGCCAGTAGTTCTTTTGATTTCAAGGTCTGCCCTTACCATTAGTTCATTTCCCTTCTGGGCCATATCTTCTGGATTGATAACGAAGGTTGCGCGTTTATAGCTGGGTTTAAATGCCTTGATGGTTATCTTTTGTTGTTTAAAATCAATGTGCCCTGGTAATTGAACCCTGGCCTGAAAAGTCCCGTCAGCCTCGGTTATGACCTTTACATTACCGCTACCATGGCCATGTCCATGTTCGCTGAGTAAATGAGCCGGCTTGCCATCCACCAGGATTTCGAGTTCAACATCTCCAACTCCCACATTGTGGGGATTTTTTATCTTTCCGAAAATTTCCAGGACGTACCGTGACTCAGTCGAACTGCCGTGGTCCTGTTTTTCAGGTTGTGCTGTAGTGGCCTGTGCTGAAGAATAAATGATTAGGATCAGTGCAAACATAAGAGGTGCCAACAGCACAAAAAAATCCCGGTTTTCCGGACTTTTCAAAAAGCCAGTTATCATTTCACGCCTCCCTTAGTAAAATAGGTACATCATGGTCAACATGACTACTAAGAAGAGTATAGTCATGCCGGCTCCGGCCTTTGCGTAATCTACCGTCCTGTATCCTCCCGGCCGCATTATAAGTGCATTTACCTGGTGTGTCGGGAGAACAAATGTATTTGAGGCAGAAAGTGCAACTGTAAGAGCTGCCATCCTTGGATCAGCACCTGCCTTAACCGCCATGCTTATGGCAAGCGGTACTAGCAGAACGGTTGCTCCCACATTTGAAACAACCAAAGTAAAAAACGAAGTCATAATTCCAACAACTGCTAAGAAAACTATTGGAGGCACTGATCCAAGGGCATTCATTATGGTAGTTGCAATATATTCAGCAGTTCCTGTCTTTTGAAATGCCAGGCCAAGTGGAATAAGACCTCCCAATAAAAATACTGTCATCCAGTCCACAGACTCGTAGGCCTCGTCTATGGTCATTACCTTGGTGAGAACCATGCCAAGGGCACCAGTCAAAAGACAGATAGATAAAGAAATTTTGAGTTCAGGGTGCCCCAATTTCGTCACCACAGGATTCCAAAACATAACGAGACCTATGGCCACCAAAAGCCATATAACCGCTGTCCTTGCCTTTTCAGTTCTCATTATCTCGCCCTTTACCTCAGTAGTGAAGGTAAAGGTCTGTTTGTCTTTTAGCCTATGAAAATGTTCCCACCTGCCAAACAGCAGAATTGCATCTCCGGGCCTGAGTTTTATTTCTGTAATGTTTTCTAAGGTACAGCTACCATCCTGGCATACTGCTATAGGATTAACTTGATAAGTCTTTCTAAAATTTACTTCAGCAAGCGTTTTGTTAACCAATTCAGACCTGGGCGTAACAATACCTTCAAGTACACCGGCATTGTTTGGTGAAAGATCTTCTGCAAATACTTCTAAATCATCTTTAAGCCTTAGTCCGAAGTCTTCAGCAAATTGTTTTACTGCCTTTTCATTCCCTATAACAGCTATCACGTCACCTGCACCAAATCTTTCAGACCTTACCGGAGCAAAATTCTTGCTTTTATGCTTTGAGTCATATATGGCTACAACGGCAACTTGGTACTTAGGCCTTAGACCCATTTCTTCAAGAGTACCTCTGTCTTTATACGTATCTGGGACATCTATTTCGTATATGCCACTTATTTCCTTATAAGTATCAGCAATAGCATCAGGGATAAATTGACCTTCTGATGCTCCAGATGTCTTTGGTAATATAAATCGACCAAACAGCATGAAATATAAAATGGCACTTGCAACCAAGGCGAGACCTATGGGAGTTTGGGTAAAAAGCCCTAATGTCTCAATTGGTTTTTGGGTGATACCAAGTTGATTGGCCTGCTCTATTAAATCATTTAACAAAATGGTGGGACTTGCACCAACCAGTGTAACTGTCCCGCCAATGATGGCGCAAAAGCCCATAGGCATCAGGATTCTTGATACAGGGATATTGACCTGTCTACTGATCCTGATGGCAGCTGGCATAAACAGTGCTGCTGCCCCGATATTCTGCATAAAGCTTGATATCAAGGCCACGGTCCCGGAAATAAGGGCCATTATTCTGGTTTCTGCCTTTCCTGCAAAACGCAGGATATATCTTGCAAGCACATTCATGCAGCCTGTTTTGTCAAGGCCCGCGCCGATTATAATGACCGCTATGATGGAAACAACAGCATTTGAACTAAGTCCGCTAATGGCCTCTTTTGGACTTACTAGCCCCAAAAGAGGTAATAGGACCATCATGATTATACCAACCACATCCACCCGGACCCATTCAAAGACAAAAAGCAGGATGGCAAAAACCAGCACGCCCATAACAAGAATCATCTGGCCGGTAAGCTGTATGGACTGCGTTTGTGCACCTTCAGCGCCCCAAACCAAGCCTGCATACCCCAAAAGGAATAACAATAACGGTAAGATTAATCTCATGGTTTACCTCCAAAAAAAATGGCAGTATCCCACTGGGTACTGCCATAGAATAAATTTCGCTATATAATATTTTTATTAGTCTTTTACAACTAAAACTGGAACAGCAACCATGGCAATCACCTTCTCTGTGACGCTTCCCAAAATCAACCTATTCAGTCCCCTTTTACCTCTAGAACCTATGACCACCATGGACGCCTGAACTTCATCTGCGCATTTCTGGATGCCAATATGTGGCTCTCCTTCCATTATTTTTATCGAACATTTGACATTTTCTGCCAAACATTTTGTCTTTGCCTCTTCTAGCAAGGCTTCTGCCTTAGATCTGAGTTCTGCAATCGCTTTTTCTGGCAGGGAAAAGAATTTTCCATATGTAAAAATGACATTCACCACCATCAATTCGGTATCTGTATCTCTTGCAAATTCAATGGCCTTTTTAAGGGCAAATTCACTGAAAGGGGAACCATCATAGGCAACCAAAATGGGGCCATCAGTATTGATAAGGGATGAAGGGATTACCAAAACATCTTTTGAAGTATTATTCAGTACCCTTTGGGTAACACTCCCTATAAATACCCTTTCAACATCGGAAAGTCCTTTTCTTCCCATTACTATTAGATCGCAATGGTTGGTCTCTGCATAGGCTGTGATCTGTTGATATGGAATGCCTGTCAATAATGCCGCCTCAATTGGGGGTGCACAGGTGGCTGCCTCCTCTTTGGCCTTGCCTAATATCTCTTCTCCCCTAGCCTGAATATCCCCTCTGATGTCTCCGAATATATCCATATCCCCTTCGTATTCAGGGATTACAGTAACGATATGTAATGAATCAATGCCCTCTATTTTGCAGGCAACAGACAGTGCTAGACTCGATGATTCAGATCCATCATAGGGGACCAGTGCATGCTTATAACCTTTTATTACCATCATTTTAATCCCCTTTATCAGTTTGTCCCTTGTCGTGCCTGGAGCATACCTCTGATCATTGCAGCCGAAATTATTATGCCTGCGGTTCCAAGGGCTGCAACAAGGGCCCAGAAGCTTACAGAGTTTAGAAGCGATGCAGTGCCAGGATCAAGGGGAGCCCTGAGACCAAGGTCAGCCAAATATCCAGGTATTTTTGCCCCTCTACTTACAGCAACAATGAGCATTACAGCACCCATAACGATTTTAATCATGTAGTCCTTTACATATGTTGTGCCGAGAGCTCCAAGTTGTACTCCAATAAGAGAGGCAGCAAGGATCAAAAGAGTTAGTCTAATATCTATTAAGCCGCTAAGTCCCCACTGAATAGAGCCCCACATACCCATAACAAAGGCAATGACAAGCTCTGTGGCACTTGCCACCATGGCCGATGCTCCTATTACATAAATAAGTCCTGGAACTCCAATAAAACCACCCACTGCTATGGTTGCAGCAAGCATTCCTGTGGCTACTCCGACGGGAATGGTGAACCATACTGAAATCTTGATGCCTGCTGTTTTGAAATGAATCATCGGGGGGAGATTGATACTCTGTAGTTTTTTGGCTATCTTAGTTGTTTCTGCCTCTTTACCACCCTTTGCAAGTTTATAGGCGTCTAGAAATACGTATATTCCTACTACCACTAGCACAATGACGAACATCAAGCTCACATACAGGTTAGAACCAGCATTTCCCCAGTGGTTTAATATGTATTTCTGGATTTGAATACCTATCTGGACCCCAATAATTGCAGTTGCTGCCATGAAAAGGCCCAATTTTATATCTGCCTGGCCGTATTTCCACCTCTTATATGCACCAACCATGGCCTTGGGAAATTTGTGGCACATGTTGGATGCAACTGCCACTGCCCCAGGAACGCCCAGGGACATCATGGATGGAGTCAGAACAAAGGCGCCTCCTGAGCCAATAAATCCGCTTAAAAGCCCTCCAATAAGGCCTACCACAAGGAGAGCTATAATCTTTGACGGTGTGAGATCCATAAACATAATGGAAACGCTTTTGACCTTATTGGTGATTTTGTGGGTCTTTTCTTCTGTTATAAGGCTTACTAGGACCTTACGTTCAAGTGGAATTTCTTTTATGTCCACTTGTTCTGTTAGGACCAGATGTTTTATTTCACCAGTTCCGTCAACCTTAAAATCAGCTGTACGGTCATCATTTACCTTGACAAAAACTCCCTTGAGCATATTTTTGGGTGGTCCGCCACCTCCTCCTGCCCATGCAGTATTCACAATGAAAACAAAACCCAGTGCTAGAATAAAAAACATGAATAACTTTTTCATTTTTTCCTCCTTACTCCATCTCAAATCTCTTAGTGACTGCTCTTCGCTTCAATGCCTAATAGGGACAAAAGATTGCTTGCAAAGGTCCCGTGAACAAATGAAAATACCAGGGCGGTTCCAACTGGATAAATGGTATGCCAGCCACCCATGGTGTAAGTAGTAGTAACCCACTCCTCATTGGAAAAAACCAGATAATAAAGAAACCCTGAAAGAGCTCCAAAGATCAAAGTCTTAATGGCCAAGGGCCCTTTTGCTTTTTGTTTTTTCATAATGAAACTTCCCTCCTTTTCATATTGAATCAATATTCACAAATAAGCCATGTTTTAGACCCAACGAGACCTTGTGTCAAGCTTCCCCTTCATACATTGACATATTAATGGGAATTTTATAAAAAAAATTGAAAGTTCTAATTTGAAACTTCCTTGGAGGAAATATGTTCCATATTGAAAGGATCCTTTTCCCAACTGATCTGTCAGATGCAACAGCCAGACTGGCTCCCTTAGTCAAGCAAATTGCAGAACTATTTCATTCAGAGCTACACGTTATTTCAGTTGTAGCCAATCCAATTTCAAAGGACATAATTTCTCATGATCTTGTTGAATTTCCCGATTTTCATGAGTATCAAAAAGAATTAATTGATGCATTGGGAAAAAAATTGACCAGTTTTGTCCAAAATTCCTTCCCCGAATTGAAAAACAAGAAAACATCCATTGTCACAGGAGATCCAGCAGAGGGCATACTCAAATACGCAAAAAATAATTCAATCGATTTAATTATAATGGGTTCAATTACCAAGCCAGGCCTTGCTGAAAAAATATTTGGAGGAACTGTCTATAAAGTAATGGCAAACGCCACATGCCCTGTCATGACGGTAAATCCATTTAAAATGAAAGAATAGACATACAGGAGGAGTAATGGGAGACTTGGAGAAAAAAACGCTGCTACAGGAAGTTATTGATAGCATCCCAGGTGCAATTTTAGTCATCATAGTGGCTGTTTCAGCCTTTTTTATAGCTCCTTTTTTGCAAAAATACCCTCTATTTAAAACCTATCTTGAATTGAAGGATTTCATATTGGCCATTTTGATGGGCATCTTAATCAAAAATACTGTTGGAATTTCAAAGATATTTGAACCTGGGCTTCGTTTTTCCACAATCCTCACAAAGACAGGCATAGTGGTAATGGGTGCCAAATATTCCATGATGGGCCTTGTAAAGGTTGGAGGGCCGGCACTCTTCTATATCGCTGTTTTCCTGTTCGGAACAGCCATTATAATGATGTGGGTTGGCGAGCGCTTTAGGGTTCCAACTCCTCTTGCAGCATGTCTGGCATCAGGGCTTTCGGTTTGTGGTGTTTCAGCCACCATCGCCATTGCACCAGCTGTTAGAGCTCGAAATCGTGACATGGCCTATTCTATTGCTGTTGTATTGATGTTTGGTCTCTTAGCTCTTTTGGTCTTCCCCCCAATAGGACGCTTACTTCATTTAAGTGACACCCAATATGGTGCATTTTGTGGAGTAGGCATTGTGAATTCAGCCCAGGTGCTGGCTGCTGGTTTCGGCTACAGTGAAGGTGCAGGCCTTGTTGCAGGTATTTACAACATAGGAAGGGTGATTTTCCTGCCCTTTGTAGTCCTTATGCTTGCTATCATGGCGGCCAACAGGGAGGCAAAGGAAGGCCGCGAAGGGAATGTTGAAATCAATAAATGGAAGATAATCAAAGACAAGTTTCCCATATTCGTCCTGGGGTTTTTGGCAGTAGTTGCCTTAAATACCATGGGCTTTCTTTCAAAGCCTGAGATAAAGCTTGCCAAGACCTTTATGAACTGGTGCTTTCTTTTAGGTTTTGCAAGCATCGGGCTTACCACGAGACTGGCGGATCTTAAGGCAGCAGGTCTTTCCGGGTTTTTTATGGGTTTTTTGGTGGCTGGTGCCAAGGCTGCCATCGCCCTAATAGTAGTTCTTTCTTTCTTGGATTAAATAAAGGAGTAGGTGAAATGTTAGACTGGTTTAAAAATCTTTCTAAATCAAGGAAACAAGACCTGGCAGTCATAATAATGGGGATGCTCCTGGTCTTTCTTGCCAAGCTTTTAAGATAGTGAAATCCAGTGCAGTATTGACTATAGTTGGGCCAAAACATGATAAAGAATTGTTGGCACAAGTTGACTATTCAGCTAGCCTTGCAAAGGCCCTCAAGAGATACTTGATAATAGCTTATATATTCGATGATCAACTTGAACATTATGGATATGTTGATCCACTGGCCACAGACAAGGACAAAGATACATTCATCGAATATGTAAAATCAAACAACCGGGCTTTTACATCAATAGTTTTTAAGGACCTAAAAGAACAACTACAAAAAAGACTTCCACTGGATTATGATATTTTTGATATGCCCCTTTCAAAAGAACAAGATACTTTAAAGGCCCTTTCAGATCAGTATGATATTGATCTTACAATAATTTCCAAAAAGCGCCTTAAGACCATGTTTTTCTCAAAAAAGATGATTGTCCCTTCATGGATATGCAATTTAAATTCAAGGCTTCTTTTATTCGAGCCCTAGTAGGTTAAATATGAGGCGAACAATTGCCATAGGAGACATTCACGGAGCAAGTGACAAACTTTCCACCCTTTTGGAAAGGCTTACCCCTGGAAAAGAGGACAGGCTCATTTTTATTGGTGATTATATTGACCGTGGGGCTGATTCTAAAGGTGTCATTGAGCAGATAATAAGGCTTAAAAGGCAGGGGTACGATGTTATAGCCCTTTTGGGAAACCATGAAAAGCTCTTGTTAGACTATGCTGAGAACCCAGACGAGGGTTTGGTCCCCTATTTAAGGCAACATGGCATTGAACAAACCCTTGAAAGTTATGGGGAGAAAGATCTTAGCCAAATACCTGATCTTTCTTTTATGCCAGTAGAACATAGAAAGTTTTTAAGAAACCTCAAAACTTATCATTTAGAAGAAAAATATCTATTCGTACATGCAGGTATTAGGCCTGACAAGCCGATAAAGGAGCAAACTCCAAGTGATTTTTGTGAGGTTAGAGATGTTTTTTTAGAGGCTCAAGATGACTTTGGCCATGTAGTGGTATTTGGCCACACTCCTTTTGAATTCCCGTTGGTTACAAAAAACAAAATAGGGATAGATACTGGCGCTGTCTATGGCCATCTACTGACTGCGCTAATTCTCCCTCACATGGAATTCATACACGCATAGGGAAAATCATTCAGCCGATGAGCCCCTTTTTCTCCAGGGCCTCAACAACCCCTTTTAGCTGATAGTCTTCATTCCAGAAGGCATCGGCTACAAGATGTGGAGTTTCATCATTTATCATGGCAGCATCAATAAGCCGGGTAAACCCCAGAAGGCGTCCAATGACCACAAGTTTTTCTTCAATGAGTTTCTGTGGAGCATATTCGAACGCTGCATTTACGAGGTCGCCTTTTACATCTATAAAGAAATCTGCCCGTTCAAGTATCTCCCCTATGGCTATTGCCCGGCGATGACGCTGAGTCATTGTGGTTCCGCCGCCCTTAAAACGGAATTTTACATAGTTACCCCTTTGGTCAACCCCGCACACGCTGTCCACCATAGTAAAATGGAAATCCATCCTTGCATTGAGATTTAAATAATCCCGGGCCACAATGACGTAATTGGGTTTCCCAAGCTCACGTCCTGATCGGGCATCGGACATCCATCTACCAACTGTAGAGCTAACATTACCAACTATAGGCGGCGGACCCGACCATCTAAGACCTGGCGTGGAAATACCTTTCCAGAGGGCCTTAAATGGCCTGCTCGAAATCTCCTCTGGTGTGATGGATCGCCGCCTGTCCGTTGGCTTTATGATCCCTCCTCCAAGATCGATTATATGGAGGAAAAATGGAATATCACTTTTGAGTTTATAAACGACTCCACTAGTCCCCTCAAGCAACTCATCTCCAGCTTCAAAGACGGCTAAAACAGCCTTTTCATGGACGTAGCGCACAATA
The DNA here is from genome assembly GCA_026991135.1 of Deltaproteobacteria bacterium. GTDB lineage: Bacteria > Desulfobacterota > Dissulfuribacteria > Dissulfuribacterales > QOAL01 > JAADCZ01. The sequence continues at coordinate 16,351 of JALXCD010000093.1, forward strand.
TCATGGAAGGATCTACATTCCATTATGGAAAAGGAAGGCCCGTATGCATCGGTCAAATGAAGTTTTACAGTAAGCTCTCTGAGCTCTTCCATTGCAGGAATTTTTTCTTTTTTTTCTTTTGGTTCCAGAAACTTTTCTTGTTTTTTCTCTGGAATCTCTTTGAGGGCGCTTTCAATTTCTTCTTTTTGGGCTTCATAAACCTTTCCGCTATTTCCATCCACCACCACCCATTGGCCATCGTCGAGCTTATCCATAACATCCACAAGCCCTACCAACATGGGTTTATTATATTCTCTGGCAACACATGAAAGGTGATCAGCAGGGTTACCAAAATCCACCAACACCCCTTGAACCCTGTTTAATACCCTGGCAGCATCCACAAGGCTACGATGAAGCACGATAACAGTGGGTTTTTCTGGTAACGCTTCAAGATCAGCGCTGGTCTTGATCTTTTTCACCATGCCTATTGCTTTACCACGGGAAGTCACAAGTCCGCTGGCAATAAAAGAGCGCTTCTCCCTTTTATCAATATCTTTTGACTGTGACTTTAAGTCCATCACGAGAGGCCTTGACTGAATTACCCAGATAGTGCCTTCTTCATCTATAGCCCATTCAATGTCCTGAGGAACACCGTAGTATTTTTCAATCTCTTTCCCCAGAATCACTAGGTCCCTAACCTCTTTATCCGAGAGAGCAGGCACATTCTGCATGGATTCTTCCACCTCTTTTTCAACCACTCCCCCAGATGGATCCAGATTCAAATATTTCACTTTTTTTGAGATTGTAGGGGCCTCCAGGTACAATTTTTTATCAGGGTTTCTAAGAGGCCTATAGACATCTACCATTGATTGACCTGAGACCACCAGGTCTCCAAGCCCATAGGCTGCTGTTATCAACATCTGTTTTTGTTCAGTATCATTAGGATCTACGGTGAATAAGACTCCTGCTTTTTGTGCATTTATCATCTCAACACACAATACAGACATATTGAAATCAAGAGGTCTTAGCCCCCTTCCAATCCTATATGCCAGGCTTCTTGCACTAAAATTACTGGCAATAACTTCCTTTATGGCACTTTTAAGCCCATCGAAGTCTCTAACATTTAGCACTGTGTGAAACTGACCAGCAAAGGAATGGTGCAAACTGTCTTCACCAAGGGCACTACTTCTCACTGCAATGCCTTTTTTTGCAGCGAAAAAAGGCTCTGATACTTTGTATATGGCCTTTTTTAAATCATCAGGAAATGGAGTCTTATTAATC
>JALXCD010000094.1:0-15573 GCA_026991135.1 Deltaproteobacteria bacterium
CAATATCTATTTTTTCAGTAGAGGTTTTGGCTGAAGATATCCAGAATTCACCATATTACAAACAACAAGCCCTAATTGACCAGGCCACCATAACATTCAAAAGCTTTGTTACAGATCCGAATATGAGTTGGTTCAGGTCTCATCTAAGAAGCTGCAAGGCACTTTTGATAGTGCCACAACTTTTAAAAGGCGCCTTTATATTTGGTGCCGAAGGAGGAACAGGAGTCCTTGTGGCAAGAGACAAATATACTGGGAAATGGAGCCAGCCCGTATTTTATAACCTTGCATCTATCTCCTTTGGTCTTCAGGCAGGTGCACAATCGGCCCAGATAATACTAATGATAATGACAGATAAGGGAATGAATGCACTTCTTTCCACATCCATCAAGCTAGGGGCAGATGTAAGCATTGCAGCAGGCCCTTATGGAACAGGAGCCAAGGCGGAAACCGTTGATGTCTTGGCCTTTTCAAAGGCAAAGGGTCTTTTTGGAGGAATAAGTATTGAAGGGGCTCTCATCTCTCCAAAGGACTCCTGGAATATTGCCTACTACAGGAAAAATGTAAGCCCCGTGGATATAATTGTTCGAAAGATGGTATCAAACCCCTATTCTCAAAAACTCATATCTGCCATTGACATGGCCTATGCCATTAGCAATACTGTGATTAAAAACAAAAATTCTCAAGCACTAAAGGCTCAAACCCCTGGACAAGGAAGTAACTAGGCGTCTTCAAACCAATCTTTAAGGATCTGGGCTATTTTAAGGGCCTGTTTTTTATTGGAGATATTAAACTTGCTCTGGGGCCTGTAAAGGCCCCTTTGCTTTTTATATCTACGAATTGTTGCCTTTAATGGGCCATATTCTCCTGTCTTTCTGTCAAGCTCTTGATACAAGAATAAAATAGTCGTCCAACTACCCCTTGTAAGGATCTCCTTTTTTAACTCCTTAACAACTAGATTTCCATCGTTGTCTTCATAATTTATTGATATATCGTCAATGGTCTCTGCCACAGGGTTCTCCTTTCAGAATCTAGTTTAGTTCTAAATCCTTGCCTGGCTCAAGGACCACTAGGTCTGCTTCTACGTGATGGGCCTTAAGCTGTCTTTTAAATTCTCCAACTGTGCCTGTTAAAGCTGGAAATGTGCCATAGTGCATTGGCACAATAACCTTTGGATCAAGGAGTTTGCAGGCATAGGCCGCCTCCTTTGGCCCCATAACATAATGATCCCCTATGGGTATAAGGACTGTCTTTGGATTATAAAGGGTTGATATAATGGCCATATCTCCAAAAAGTGCAGTATCTCCTGCGTGATAGACCTTGTATCCGTCTTCAAGGCCAATGACAAAGCCTGCGGCCTGACCTGCATATATGAGTTCTTGACCTTCCTGTATTGATGAGCTGTGTAAGGCCGGAACCATGGTTATATTTACACCCTTTGTATGATAGGTCCCGCCAATGTTCATCCCAGTGACGTTTGGAACCCCCTTGGCCAAAAGGTATTGTTGTATTTCGTGGATTGCTACCACCTCAGCTGCAGAAGAAGAAGCAAGGTCCATGCAGCTCCCCATGTGATCTCCATGCCCATGGGTAATTAAAATGAGGTCTGCACTAAGGTCGTCCTTTGCATCTTGAGGGGCACTTGGATTATCCAACCAAGGGTCTATCCATATCTTAAGCCCTTTCTTGGTGGTAATTCTAAAGGATGAATGTCCAAAAAAGGTAAGTATATTTGACTCTGCCATCTTTCTTCCTCCTAACTTTCTAAATAGCCTCAGGGCCAACAGGCAAATATCTAAAAATCAGCTTCTCCATTCTTTGGCTCTCTTTAAATAATTTCCAAATCCTCTCTTCTGTCTCTTCACTTTTGGCATACCTTACAACAATATCCTCAAAACGCTCCCTTAGGCTAACCACTTGTGTATGTTTCACCCTTTTGTCTGCATAATTGACAATGATCTCTTCACGCAAACCACTATAATAACTTACAGGTCTGTCAAGAAAGACATGCTGCCTTATAATCTCACCCACCTGGGGATATCCAAGGTCCCTTAAAAACTTTCCTCCCTTTTTGGCATGATCGCCACCGTTTTTAATGGAGTCAATCTTGCAGATATCGTGAAGAAGGGCTGAGGCCTCTATTAATCTAAAGTCGAGACCAAGATCTTTAGGCATTAAACTGCACAATCTTTTTGAGACCTGATAGACTTTAACACTGTGCCTTACTATGTGAATGGGCACCTTCTTTTTCCTGAAAAGTTCAAAGATAAAAGGATTGTCAGGAACTGGTGCCGTTACCATTAAAAAGAATGGTTACATAAATTCCTTCTTTTTTGGAAGCCTTTCCATCCACTCTGGGTTATTGAACCAGTATTCCTTTAACTTTTTTAATTCTCCAGTGGCATTTAACTTCATGAGAAGATTATCAACAAAGTTTATCCAGAGATAATCGTTTTCAGGAATGGCCACTCCCAATGGCTCAAAGGTAAAAGGCTCAGAAACGGCCAGATCTGTGTCCTTATTCCTAAAGGCAGCAACTACGCAAAAGGGTTCATCTGCAAAAAGGGCCTGGGCCTTTCCCGATAAAACCATACCCAGGGCCTCGTCCATGTTAGAAACACGAACAATGTTTGCCTTTGGAACAAGGGCCTTGGCTGCCTGTTCACTGGTGGTATTTTTTGTGACCACAAGGGTAAAGTCAGGCCTATTCATTGCCTCAGGGGACTTAATCTTTGTGACAATCTCCCTTTTTCCCAAAATCGACTGCCCAGATACAAAATAGGGCCCGAGAAATACCACCCGCATATTTCTTTTTGAGGTAATGGTAATTCCGGCAAGGGCCAGGTCTATCTCCCCCTTTTTAAGGGCAGGGAAAAGACTTTCGATCTGCATTTGTTGAATCTTTAGCTTTACACCAAGTTGATTGGCTATGACCTTTGCAATATCTATATCAAACCCCATCAAGGATCCATCCTTGGCTTTTACCACAAAGGGTGGGAAATGACCTGTTGTGCCAAGGACCAGAGTTTTACGCTCAACTATTCTTTTAATTACCTCGCCTCCAATGGCAAAAGAGGAAAAAAGACTCAATGAAAGGACCAAACTCGCAACCACAAAGATTACAGGCTTTTTGTTCATAATTTATGCACCTCCTTATAGAGGCAAAAATATTACACCTAATTCTTTTGTGGCGAAAGGGGAATTAAGAGGGTTTTTGAATTCTGATTGAGATATCTATGGTCTTAAAATCAAGAAAATATCTTTTGAAATAGATCAGGCAACTTTGTTTATGATATTGCCATTTGCATCTACATCTGGGATAAAGTTACCGGAAAGAATCTCTTCTGGAGGAATTTGTCTTAGGACCCTGCCTGTCAGCTTATCCTTTATCTCAATTACCAGCATGTTGTGATCTTTATCATATTTCCAATTGCTTTCAAGTTGAGGAGTATCCTGTAGATGTTCTGACATGATCTCAGCAGCCATTTTGGCGTCTTCTTCACTGGGGCTAAGCTCTGCCAAGATCTTTGGAGAAAAAGTGCCTTCCCTTCCCTTTATGTCTTGCCATATGTTTCCCTTTTGGGCCTTTTCAATTGGCTGTATAACGGGCTTTTCCCGGTTGGTATTCCGTTGAATCTGACTTGGTAATATAGAAATATTTTTAAAGTCAACTACCTTGGCGTCCATGTAATTGGCCCCTTTGTTGGCTCTTTTTAGCTGCCTTTTTATTATTTAATTCGTCAAAATTGGGATAAAACTTTAATTTCGTAAGCTATGGCCTTGGCAAGTTTAGTCTCTTGCCATTAGCTTCATAAATGCTACTGGGTCCACCCTTTTTCCAAGAAGGCTTATTCCATAGTGAAGATGGGGGCCAGTTATTCGGCCAGTTGCACCTGAAAGGGCTACAATTTGACCCTTTTTTATCTCTTGCCCCTTTTTTACAAATGTCTTTTTAAGATGGGCAAAAAGGGTAAAGAGCCCTCCACCGTGGTCAATAACAATGGTCTTCCCACTAAGATAACAATCCCTTAAAAGGACCACCTTCCCAAAATTTGGACTATATATGGGGGTATTTTCCCTTGCCCTTAAATCTGCGCCTGAGTGAGGGCTTCGTGGCTCACCATTAAAATATCGTCTAAGTCCAAAGGGGCTTGTTATGGTAACCTTTTTTAATGGCCAGATAAAACCCCCTTTCCAGAAAATCTTTTTTGTAATCCTGTTACAGGCCTCCTTTACTGCCTTTTGATCATCTAAAACCCTTTTTAAAATATCTGGTGGAAATGAGGCCATTTTTTTGGGCACCTTGAGATATTCCTTTGGGTAACTTTTCTTCTTAACCACTATCCTTTTTTTAAAGATATGCCTTTTACCCTTGTAGCTATAATGAATCTTTATGTCTCTCGCCCCTGGTTTTTCAAAAAGACCTGCTGACAAAAGTGCAAGAACTCGCCCCCTTTCCCTTTTAAGGGGGATTGTCCTTTTCCCAAAATACACATCTTTTATCTTTATGTATTGGGGGCTTTTTATTTCCAAAAGCATTACTCCACCCTGATATAAAAAAGATGGCCTTTTATGGACCTCTAATTTATTTGCAAGGGAAAGACTGAAGGTGCCCAAAAAAGTGAAAAAAGCCAGTGCAAAAAGGAAAATTTTTTTAATCTTCATGTTCATTGATCTTTAAAACTTCGGCAATTGCAGAACCCTTTGAAAATTTTATCCTAATATTCCTGCCGGGTGCTATTTCTCTGGAATCCTTCACAATCCTATTTGTGTCTAAATCATATACAATACTAAAGCCCTTTTTCAGACTTGAAAGGGGATCAAGCCCCTTTAATGCCCCCTTTAAGACAGAAAGCCTAGATATCCTTAAATTCAGATGGTCCATAACTGCTAAATGGAGCCTTTTTTTGGCATGATAAAGCAAATTTTCCGCCTCATTTATTTTTTTTAAAGGGTTTTTCAAAAGGAGTAAGTCACGATTTTTTAAAAGCTCCGTGCGCCTCTTAAAAAGGAGGTCTTTGACATTTGAAATCATGTGTCTTGAAAGGTCATCTAGCAAAAGCCTTTTTTCTGTAAGTCTATTTCTTGGATCCTTAAGCCTTGAAAAAATCTCTTTATAGGCCCTTTCAAGACGAAGTAACCTGATACTGATGGCGCCATTTAATCTTGATATGGCAGAGTTTAACCTTTCTAAATGTTCATCCCTTTTGGGACAAACCAGTTGTGCAGCAGCTGTTGGGGTGGCTGCCCTTTTATCAGCCACAAGGTCACATATTGTGTAGTCAATTTCATGTCCAATTGCCGAAATAACAGGAACCTTACATTGTGAAATCCTCCTTGCCAGGGCCTCATCATTAAAGGCCCAAAGATCCTCAAGACTTCCCCCTCCCCTTGTAATTACAAGGACATCTGACTCTCCTGCAATCTCTTCCACAAGATCTATTGCCTTTATAAGCTCTTTGGGGGCATCTTCTCCCTGAACAGTGGAAGGTGAAATCCTTATTCTTATACCAGAAAACTTTTCTTTTGCAGTCTTTATAAAATCCCTTATTGCCGCCCCTGTTGGAGAAGTTACAACAAATACCGTTCTGGGCCACTTTGGAATCTCTTTTTTCCTGTCTTCATCAAAGAGCCCTTCGGCCCTAAGCCGTTCCTTAAGCCTTTCAAACTCAAGTTTTAGCCGACCAAGGCCCCAGGGCTCCACATTTTCCACAATGACCTGAAAACTTCCCCTTTGAAGGTAAATATTGGGCTTTCCAAAAAGTATCACATGGGCCCCTTCAAAGATGTGCTTTGAAAAGACCCTTCTTTTTATGTTGAAACACACACTTGTTAAGGAAGAATCTTTATCCTTTAGGACAAAATACGCATGGCCTGTTGAAGAAATTGTAACATTTCCAATCTCTCCTTCTATCCAAAGATATCCATATTCCATGTCAATTATGTCATTGACATGGGAAAGGAACTCTGTAACTGTCCAGACCTTTTTTTCTATCTCAACTGGCTCTTCTTTTTCACATCTAAAGATGGAATCAAGAGCGCCCTTTGGAAAAAGATCATCAAAGGAATCAGAAAAGTCCATGTGTATTTCATGCCTATTGTCTATTTTGTAAATACTGCCTAATTTATATAATGACTTTTTTAGAGATAATACAATACCCCGAAGGAGGTTTTTATAATGGAGGCCAAGGAAAAGGAAAAAAACAATGATAAAAAAATACCCCTTCCCGAAGTTACCTTTGCAACCTTTATTTTATCCCTTAACACCTCGGCCCTGGTGCATTTAGGTGAGCTTCCGGAACCAGGAAAGGAAGAACCAAATTGCGACCTTGAGCTTGCAAGGCATGCCATTGACACTATTGCCATGCTTAAAGAAAAGACTAAGGGTAATCTTACTGAAGACGAATCTGCCCTTATTGACAACATATTGTTTGACCTTAGATTAAAATTTGTAAAAAAAGCAAGTTAGATGCATTGGTTTAAGTCTCCGGCAAAGATTAATAGGTTTTTATATATAAAAGGCAAATTGCCGAATGGTTATCACGAAATATTTACCCTTTTTGAAAAGATAGAGCTTTTTGACGAAATAGGAATATTCATTACTTCCAATAACAAAGAAATAAAAATTGACTGTCCTACGTGGCTTTCTAAGGGCCCGGATAACTTGATTTATAAGGCTGTTTGTGCCTTTAAGGAAAAGACAGGTTTGAATTTTGGGGTAAGTATAGATTTAAAAAAAAATATACCGGCAGGTGGAGGTCTTGGTGGAGGAAGCTCAAATTGTGCCACCACGTTAAAGGCATTAAATGAGCTCTTTGACAACCCCCTTAGAAAAAGCGAACTCATTGAGATTGCAAGCAGGCTCGGAGCTGACTGTGCCTTTTTTGCCACTGATTTCATCCAGGCCCTTGGGGAAGGCACTGGCACAGAGCTTAGGGAATGCCAAGTAAGCCCTAACTGGTACCTTTTAGTATTTCCAGACTTTAGTGTAAGCACCAGGTGGGCCTATGAGAATTTCAAGTTGACAAGACACAAATGTGTAACTATTTTTGAGCGTCGCAAGGAACGGCTCGAAAATATCTGGCAAAATGACTTGGAAGAGCCAGTTTGTGCCAAATACCCCATAATTAATAGGGTTAAAGATGGCCTTTTGAGTTTAGGAGCAAGGGCTGCACTCATGTCCGGAAGTGGCTCTACCGTATTTGGGGTATTTGAAGACAAGGAAGAGGCCCTTTGGGCCAAAGATAAAATTATTAAAGACCTAGGTTTTGAGGCCAGGGTTACAAGGACATTAGATAGGTCATTTACATAGGCGTTGGGGCGTCGTCAAGTGGTAAGACACGGGTCTTTGGAACCCGCATTCGCAGGTTCGAATCCTGCCGCCCCAGCCATTTTTATTTTTAGGCGTTTAAAAAATTAATTTGTTTTCATACTGGGAGCTTTTTGGCCATGTCTATCAATAAGATAAAGATCTTTACAGGCAACGCCCATCCGGCCCTTGCCCAGGAGATCTGTGATTTCTTGAACATGCCCTTGGGACGGGCACAGGTCAGGAAATTTAGCGATGGCGAAACCTTTGTAGAAATCGGTGAAAACGTAAGGGGTGCGGATGTCTTTGTTATTCAGCCTACCTGTCCACCTGTAAATGATCATCTAATGGAACTTCTTATTATGATAGATGCCCTAAGACGTGCATCTGCCAGGCGGATAACTGCCGTTGTCCCATATTATGGCTATGCAAGGCAGGATAGGAAGGCAGCTCCAAGAGTCCCTATTTCTGCTAAACTTGTGGCTGATATAATCACCACGGCAGGGGCAAGAAGGCTTCTTGCCATGGATTTACATGCTGGCCAAATTCAGGGCTTTTTTAGCATACCTGTAGATCATCTTTTTGCTGCACCTGTACTTTTAAGGCATCTTCAGGAATTTCCAAGGGACCAAGTGGTCATGGTTTCTCCTGATGCAGGTGGTGTTGAAAGAACCAGGGCCTTTGCAAAAAGACTTGGGGCTGAGCTTGCTATAATTGACAAAAGGCGTGAAAAGGCCAATGAATCCCAGGTAATGAACATAGTTGGAAATGTAGAAGGAAAAATTGCCATACTTCTTGATGATATGGTGGATACAGCAGGGACCCTATGCAATGCAGCCGAAGCCCTTTTAGAAAACGGGGCAAAAGAGGTTCATGCCTGTGCAACTCATCCTGTACTTTCAGGACCTGCAGTTGAGAGGATACAAAATTCCTGTCTTAAAACCCTGATGGTTACAAATACCATTCCATTGGGAGAAAAGGCCAAAAAGCTGGATAAGATAAAGGTCTTCACTGTGGCTCCTCTACTTGGGGAGGCGATTTCTAGAATCCACGATGATGACTCTGTAAGTTCTCTTTTTGTATAATAAATTAACTATAAGACTCAGGAGTTAGGAATATGATTCAAATAGACTTGGAAACACAGGTAAGGAATGAAACTGGCAAAGGGGCTGCCAGAAAACTTCGCCGTCAAGGCAAGATACCTGCTATTCTCTATGGACCCAAGATTGAACCAATTGGCCTGTCTGTAAATGAACATGATTTTAACAAGATACTCATTAAGGCAGCTGGAGAACAGGTAGTTTTTAATTTGAAGGTACAAGACGACACCAAGCTTGCGCTTATAAAAGAGCTCCAAAGGCATCCTGTAAACGAAAGAATAAGACATATTGATTTTTATGCCGTTTCTGTAGATGAAAAAATAAAGGTTGAAATTGCCATAAAACCTGTTGGTAAGGCCAAGGGTGTTGAGATTGGGGGAGGCGTCCTGGAGATGATCCAAAGGACTGTTACCGTCAAATGCCTGCCTCTAAATATTCCCAAAGAACTTGAAGTGGATGTAAGTGATTTGGATGTGGGGGATGCCCTGCATATCAGTGACATTACACCACCTGAAGGCGTAGAATTTTCAGAGCCGCCAGATACAACCCTCATCACCGTAGTTGGTGGCGCCCAAGGCCCAGAAGAGGCAGAAGAAGAGGCAGAAGAACTCATTGAAGAAGAGACCTCAGAGGGCGAGGAATAGGGTTAATGGGGGCCGTTAGGCCCCTTTTGTTAAGAGAGGCCGTTAGTTGGAAAAATTCCTCATTGTCGGTCTCGGAAATCCTGGTCAAAAATACCAAAATACGAGACACAATATTGGCTTTAGGGTCTTAGACAACCTTTCTAAAAGGCTTAATATTTCCTTTGTTACAAAAAAAGAAGGGGGTTCATCCTTTTCTGTTGGAGATACCATTTACAGAGATTTAAAGATCTTTCTTTTAAAGCCCCTTGATTTTATGAATATAAGCGGCAACGCCGTATCAAAGATGGTGTCATTTTTCAAAATTCCCCTTGAGAGAGTTTTGGTGGTACACGATGACCTTGATGTCCCCTTTGGAAGGCTAAAAATTGTCCGCTCTGGTGGCCACGGTGGCCATAATGGTATAAGATCAATTATAGATAGGCTTGGTTCAAAAAACTTTCCGCGCATAAAGGTCGGAATTGGAAGGCCTCCTGAAAATATGCCAGCAGACAAGTACGTCCTTTCTCATTTTACCAATGACGAAATCCAAAACGTAGAAAAGATATGCAATATTGCCTCGGATGCAGTAATTGTATTTATTGAAAATGGAATAGAAGAAGCAATGAATCAGTTTAATGGAAAAAACTTTTTTAAGGAAAAGACATGAAAAGGATACTTTCTACCATATTCATAGTTGTTCTTGTGGCCCTTCTAGGAGTAAGTGCCTACATTGGATTTCACATTTTTGAAGGTGAAAGCCCAACCATTACACCTATAAAGGTATCAAGCCCTTTAGGTAAAAGAGGACAGTTAAAGGCAGTCATTAAGGACGATGGCGCAGGACTTAGACTAGTAGAGATCAAAATCCGCCAGGGGGAAAAGATCGGAATCATTAAAAGCCAGCAGTTCCCTCTGGAAAACAGACTTCTTGGGTCCACAGAAAAAACATATATCCTTGATACTTCCATTTTCCCAATCGATCTAGGTCTAAGACCTGGAAAGGCAATAATTGAAATAACTGCCTTTGACGCCTCATTAAGAAATGGCGGAAAGGGTAATGAGATCACCCTGAAGATACCTGTTGACATCGACTTTGTCCCACCTATGATTACGGTTTTATCCACCTTTCACAATGTACGCCCTGGAGGAGTAGGTGCCATATCCTTTCAGGTAAATGAACCTGTAACCAAAGCTGGTATAAGGGTCGATGATCTTTTCTTTAAGGCCTATAAAGGAAAAGATGGCATATACAGGGCCCTTTTTGCAATTCCCTTTGACAATAAGAACCCTAAAAAGCTCTATGTAGAGGCAATAGATCTGGCTAAAAATACTGGAATTGGCGGGTTTTCATATAGGATCCTTCCTAGAAAAAGAAAGGTTGATCGAATCAATATCCCTGACTCCTTTTTACAACAAAAAATGCCAGGCTTTGAAAATATGTACCCAGAAGTGGCAGCTCCTACCCTTGTAGAGGCCTTTTTAAAGGTAAATAGTGAACTTAGGAAAAAAAACAACGACTTTCTCCTTTCTCTTAGCCGCAATTCTGCTAACACACTTCTTTGGTCTGGGGCCTTTTTGAGATTTAAAGGTGTAAGGAGGTCAGACTTTGGTGATGAACGTCATTACTTTTATCACGGAAAAGAGATAGATCAGGCCTTTCACATGGGCGTTGACATTGCCTCTATAGCCCATGCGCCAGTTAAGGCAGCAAATAATGGAAAGGTGGTATATGCAGGTTTTAATGGCATTTATGGAAATACCATCGTCATAGACCACGGTTTAGGCCTTATGAGTCTTTATTCTCACCTTGGTCAAATGTCTGTAAAAAAAGGACAGGATGTCAAAAAGGGAGATATAATTGGAAAAACCGATACAACTGGCCTTGCAGGTGGAGACCATCTTCATTTTGGAATGATGCTTGGAGGTGTCTTTATTGATCCAAAAGAATGGTGGGATCAAAGGTGGATACGTGAACATATTATTTACAACCTCTCATTAAGATGAAGACTTTTATGCAAAAAAATTTTGTCATAGCCCTTTGGGTCTTTTTAGGCCTTCTAATCTCCGGATTTTCATTTTCTGACCCTCAAAAGCTTAAAGAAGGAATAAGAAAAGAAATAAAGGCTGAACTTGAGAAAATAATTGAAAAAACCCCCAGCGCAAGGCTCAGGGCCCAGTGGAGAGCAAAAAGGGATGAGGCCAAAAAGAGTCTAGACCAAGGCCTTCTTTTTGGTGCGCCTAAATTTTGTCCAAAGGATTGGGACCAGGCAGTTGAACTTTTTAACCGTTCCAAAAGATATGCAGCCAAAAGATCCTATCGAAAGGCAATTTATCTTTCCAAAAAGGCAATGGAATACTCCACCAAGGCCAAAAATTGTGCAAAGACACATCTTGATAAAAGAACTAAGAAACTTTTAAAAGAATATTCATCCCTTAGAGAAAATATGGATGATATAAGGGCCCTTGTTCCTCCTGGCGCAGAAGAGCTTTTTATAAAGGCAAGCAATCTTTCCCTTGCCATCGAAGACCTTAAGACAGCCATTAATATGAGGGACTTCGACCAGGCAGATGATATGGTAAAAAAGCTTGAAAAGAAGCTTAAAAAGTTAAAAAATGAGATCATCCAATATAGAAAGGAACACCAAGGTGAAGATGGTGAAGAAGGCCTTTAGCCCGAAAGCCTCTTTTTTATACCCGCTCCTAAAAACTCCACAACAGAAAGATACAGTGAGGAACAAAGCCCGATAAAGAGGAGGCTTGAAAGGATAGCGGCAAGGTTATTCTGATAAAGGGCCTTTCTTATCACATATCCAATGCCGTTTGTGGCGGCCAGAAACTCTGCAACAATGGTCCCCACCATTGCCAAGGTGCCGCTCCCTGAAATAACAGTAATTATCTTATCTAGGTTTTCATAACATCTTATCAGCACCTGGGTTAAGCTATCCAGTCTGTTAGTCTGTTTGAAAAAGTGCTCCACGTCCTTTACAGGTTCAGAAAATATCCCCAGAAAACTTAAAAGGAGAGGAAAATAGCAGATTAGGGTAGCGATCAAAAGCCTTGAAAAAAGGCCGTCTCCCAAAAAGATAAAGACTATGGGGGCAACAGCTACAACAGGGTATGACTGAAGATTGTAGGCAGCGGTCTTAATAAGATTTGCAAAAATACTTCCTGTCCTTGCAAAAAAGGCCACCGTAACCGCCAAAAAAATGGCCAAAAGATGACCCAAAAAGGCAACATAGAGGGTATTCAAGGACGGATAAAGAAAAAGATAGTATTTTTTAAATATGAGAACCCAAATTTCAGAAAATGGCGGAATAAGGTAGTTAGAAAGGCCAAGACCATATTTAAGGCCCATCAAGGCAAAAATAGCAATAAAAAAGATAGCTAAAAACTGAAATATTCTCATTTAATTTATTGAGGCATAATTGAGGCAAGCCCGATTGCCTCCATTACCTTTTTCTTTAAAAGCTCCCTTTCTGGAAATCTTTCTCCATTGAAATCAAGCCCTTTCATCTTTTTAAGTGTTTTTAACCTTATCCCACGGGGGAAAACGACTATTTCCTTTGAAAAGATGCAGACCTCTTCAACATTATGAGAGATATAGATAAAAAGCTTTTCTGGATATCTTTTTTTGATTAGTGAAAGGATATGATTTCTCGAAGGTTCATCCACATTGGCTAAAACTTCGTCAAGGATGAGACAGTCAAAATCTTGAAGTAGATATCTTAAAAGATTTACTCTGTTTTTTTGCCCCATGGAGAGCCTTGAAAATCTCTTTTTAATGACATCCCAAAGGCCAAACTCTTTTAAAAGCCATTTTAGCTCCCCTTCCCTTTCTTTTTCTATCACTGACCTTAGATGTGTTTCAACAGAATACCATCCGGGAATTCGCTCTGTGTTATATGATAAGAGTATTTTTTGGACGGATTCAAGGCAAACCTGACCTTTCTTGGGGGACAATTCCCCGGAAATGATCCTTGCAAGGGTTGACTTTCCACAGCCAGAAAAGCCAAAGATGGAAATAAAGCCAGGGCCATTTATGGAAAGGGTAAAATTTTCAAAAATTGATTGATCGGAATCTTTATATTTAAAGGTTATATCTTTGGCTAAAAGCCTCACCTTATTCTCAAAAAGCTATTTTCTTCCCTTTGCTAGTCGCTGAAGCCTTCTTAGCCTCTTTTTTCGACGCTTAATTATCTTTTTTACAGTTTTATGAAGTATATCTTCTTTTAATTTTAGAACGTCTGATTCAGCACCAAAAACCGCTACCTTTAGGTATTCAAAACCAAACTGCATGAGTGCAACATCATCTTCCAAAATCTTTCTGAGAAGCTTCCCATCTACTATATATGTATCTAAAAAGCGGCTCTCAAAGACAAAGGATCTAAAACGCTCCATATTTGTGGAAACCATAAAGAAAAGCTCTCTGGCCCTTGGCGGCATCTCTGTCTCTTCGCCAAAGGAGCGTTTTCTTAGTAAAAGCTCCATCCATTCCCTGTTCATATGGTCATAGTAATCAGAGCCCTGATCCGCACGCCATGAGTCAACAGTCCACTCTGTATCTTCCAAAAAGCCTTTGCAGTGGGATTCTTTCACTACAAAGAAGAACTCATCTTCTTCCCCTGCATGTTTCTCTTGTTGCCTAAGACTTGCAAGGCCGATGGGATAGTAGCGACAGCAAACTGGTCTATCTGAATAGACCTGGCAACCGTCCTTGGTGACAAAGGGGCAGCGACCTCCCTCGTCTTCAAGCATCTTTAACCTGGCAACAGGGATACCTGTGATTCCCAGAAGTTCTGGTTCTGTATAAAGTCTTAAAAAGAGATCAGATGAAAGACCAAGACGGTGTTTTAGTCTAATTATATCATAAGGAGTAAGTATGATATTCATATTGCGGCAGCACTTTGTAAAACAACTTACTCCTGGATAGCATCTAAACTTAAAGGTGCTGTTTCTGTCCAGGCGAACTGGTTCAATTGCACTGCCCTTTTGACCCTTTTTAAGGGCCTTATCTATCCTTTTTTCCAAGTCCTTTAAAGACATATTATCCTTTTCCTTTTTAAAATTTCGCTCTAAGACCTCGATAGTCTAGCCTACTAAGTAGGCATGAGCAATGCCTATTTTTACACAAACATGGACCTTTAAAGGTCACTTGACCCAGTGGCCATCTTGACATTTTATTAAGGATGGATATATTGGTCATTCCAGTTCAGGGCCCATAGCTCAGTTGGTCAGAGCCACCGGCTCATAACCGGTTGGTCCCAGGTTCGAATCCTGGTGGGCCCAAAAGGTTTCTTTTTTCGTTATTAAGGAACTAATTCATGTATATATCTTATAAAATTTTAAAACATAAAGATATTGACACTAAAAGGTGCATCCAAAAAGGTTGCACCTTTTTTAATGTTATTCCATGATACCCACAATAAAGGAAATTGAAGAAAAGCTCTTTGAATGGGCACCCAAGAAGCTTGCAGAAGATTGGGATAATGTTGGCCTCCAAGTTGGAGACCCTGATGCCCAGGTAAAAAAGTCGGTAATTTCCTTGGATATTTCAAATTCCGTATTTTCATTTGCCCTTAAGGAACAAGCAGACCTTGTCATATCGCATCATCCACTCATATTTAACCCCATTCGTTCATTGAATCTCAAAGAATATAAAGCCCGCCTCCTGGCGGGTTTTTTACGTCACGATATTGGTGTTATTTCTATGCATACCAATCTTGACTCGGCTCTGGGTGGAGTTAATGACAGGTTGTGTGAACTCCTTGAGATAGAAAATGCAGTGCCTCTTCTTCCCAATAAGGAAGACGGCAGTCAAGGGCTTGGAAGGATTGGAAATTTAAAAACTCCCTTAAAAAAAGAAGAATTTTTGACTCTTATTTCTAAAAAACTTGGTAAAAACTCCCTTGCATATTGTGGCACACCAAAGGGGACTATAAAAAAGGTTGCTATATGTTCTGGCTCTGGCTCCACACTCTTTGAAGAGGCCATAAGACACCAAATTGATGCCTACATTACAGGTGAAGTAAAGCATAGCACTGCTCTTATGGCAAAGGATATTGGTATCCTTTTAGTGGATGCAGGGCACTTTCACACAGAACATCCTGTTGTGGAAAAAATTTATGATTATCTTCTTAAAACCAAGGAGGAAAACGACTGGGATATCCAGTTGATCATATTCGGGGAAGAAGAATCCCCCAAAAAAATTTGGAAAAATGATTAATTACATATCTTAAAAGGGGTGAAGACATTGAAACCAGAACTTACTGTACTAATCAGGCTTCAAGGGATAGATTTGGAGATTCGAAAACTAAAGGGAGAGAAGGAGAGACTACCTGAAAGATTAAATGCCCTCCTGGAGGCGATTGATACAAAAAATGAAGAAATCGCCCAGATAAAAGACAAACTGGCAGATCTAAGGACTAGAAAAACCGAGGTTGAGGATGAACTCGAGCTAGAACTAGAAAGGCTCAAGAAATCCCAACAAAAACTTTCTGCAGTAAAAACAAACAAGGAATTTCAGGCACTTTCAAAGGAAATTGAG
>JALXCD010000094.1:15583-17568 GCA_026991135.1 Deltaproteobacteria bacterium
CCAATAAGGCCAGAGAAGACGAAATACTTCAACTAGAAGAGGAAATGGAAGGCCTCAAACAAGAAACAGAAAAATTGGCAGAAGAGGTAAAGGGCTTTGAAAAGGAGGCCCAGGCTGAGAAAAAGCACATCGAAGAGACCGAAAAGGAGCTTGATAAAAAGATCGAAGGCCTTACCAAGGAAAGAGAAGAGGTGGTAAAGGAAGTAAAACCTGACTTAATGACTAAATATAGGTTTTTGGCGGAAAAACGTGCTGGAATTGTTTTGGCTGCAGTTGACGATGGGGTCTGTAGTGCCTGCAACATGAATATTCCTCCCCAAATGTATAATGAGCTCTTGAGGGAAGAGAGAATTCTTTATTGCCCTTCCTGTCAAAGAATCATATATGCGTTGAAGACCTGAAAATTGTGATTAAATTAATCTTGGCCTTTATGGGGGTGGATGATCGCCTGTTGTTTTTAGCAACAGGAGGAAAGTCCGGGCTCCGCAGGGCAAGGTGGTTCGTAACACGAACCGGGGGAAACCCTAGGGAAAGTGCCACAGAAAATAGACCGCCCCGCAAGCTGCGGGGTAAGGGTGAAAAGGTGAGGTAAGAGCTCACCAGCTACAGGGGTGACCCTGTAGGCTTGGTAAACCCCACCTGGAGCAAGACCAAATAGGGAGACGCTTGAGGGTGGCCCGCCCGAGTCTCCGGGTAGGTTGCTTGAGGTGTCAGGTGACTGACACCCTAGATGAATGATCATCTTAAACAGAACCCGGCTTACGGCCCCCTAAGAAGGCCATTTCATTTTTTCAATCCGACAAAGGAGTCAGAGATGCCCAGAATCACCCCAGCAGAAATTAAATCAAGAAAGGCGAATGGTCCTGCCATTACGATGCTAACAGCCTATGACTTTCACTTTGCAAAAATGATTGATGAATCAGGGATTGACATGATCCTTGTAGGTGATTCCCTTGGAATGGTAGTTCTAGGTCTTGACTCCACTGTTCCAGTAACTATGGATCAGATGCTTCACCATGCAAGTGCAGTCAGCAGGGCTGTAAAAAGGGCACTGGTGATTGGAGACATGCCCTTTCTGTCATATCAAGTGGGCATTAAAGAGGCCGTAGAAAATGCAGGAAGGTTTTTGAAGGAGGCAGGATGTGATGCAGTAAAACTTGAAGGTGGAAAGGAGTTTTCAGATGTGATAAGGGCCCTTGTTCGGGCGGGCATCCCTGTAATGGGCCATGTCGGTCTTACACCTCAAACAGCTACAAGTCTTGGTGGATTTAAGGTCCAGGGTAGAGACCTTGATCAGGCCAAAAAAATACTTGAAGACGCCATGGCAATAGCAGAAGCAGGGTGTTTTTCCATTGTACTTGAATGTGTCCCATCTGCCCTAGCAGAGTTAATAACTGAAACTGTGGAGGTTCCAACCATTGGAATAGGGGCTGGCAATAAATGCGATGGACAGGTACTAGTTACCAATGACATGATTGGCCTTTTTGAAAAATTCACACCTAAGTTTGTAAAAAAATACGTGAATCTTTCTCCAATGATTAAGGATGCCTTTTCAAAATATAAGGAAGAGGTAAAAGCCGGGGAGTTTCCTTCGGAAAAAGAGAGCTTTTCAGAAGGTCAGGAGGTGGCAAACCTTCTAAGAAAAGCCCTTAAAAACCAAGCCAAGACAAAGAGGGAGGAGTAGGCTGAAAACCCCCCAGCTTTTTAGAAAACTTTAGCAATGCCTATCTGGCAGCGTTTCTTTTTGCCTTTACTTGACGTTTTCCAGCTCTTTCACACTTTCTCTTACAATTATTACAAATGACTGGTTTTGTTCGTCTGTTGGGATTTTTAAGACAATACATCTTCATTTTCCTCAAATGTCCTTGTCTTTTTCTTTTTTAAAAACAAGAAACATGCCAATTTCCACATTAAAATCAAAAAATATGCTAACTAGCTGAAATGACGTGTTTTTTATAACTAAAAAATGTTTAAAATTAATAATC
>JALXCD010000095.1 GCA_026991135.1 Deltaproteobacteria bacterium
CCTTTAAAGAAGACGGAAGGCCAGATTTTAACCATATCCCCTTTGCATTTTAACAGTTTGATTTTTGGCGGAATTTTTATAGAAGAATTTTATAATAAATTAAATGACCTTAAAATTTCAGCAAATTCTTGATTTTTTCTGGCAAAGGCACGAAGAGCCCTAATAAAATCCTGAAGTCGTCCTTCCTTTTCTATGCGCTCGATGGCCTCTTCTCTTGCCTGGCGGATAATTGTGCGCCTGTCCCAATAAGCAAAACCTATGACTGTAGCTGTAATAGTGGTGAAGATACCAGCTAATATCCATAAAAAAGTTGTCAGCTGGTTAAATCGTTGGCCAACGTCATCGAAACGGTTATCTACTTGATCAAATCGCTCATTCACCTGATCAAACCTTTTATCTACCTGTTCAAATCGCTTATCCACTTGTTCAAACCTTTTATCTACTTGATCAAATCGTTTATCCACCTGCTCAAAATGTTTATCCACCTGTTCAAATCTTTTATCTACCTGCTCAAATCTCTTGTCAACCAATTCGAATCGTTTATCTATTTCTCTTTGTATTAGGGAAAGCCTTTTATCCATTTCAGAAAATCTTTTATCAATATAATAAATAACAAATTGCGTATCCTTAGAAAGTCCTGTTGGCAAAGGTATTTTATTCTCTTTTTGATTATCCAATGCAAAAAGGGAAGCTGGCGATAGAAAGAGCGTTATAACAATAGCCAAAGAGAAGACAACTTTGATCGCTTTTTTAACAAGGGATTTCAAAGCCATTTTTCATGCCTCAATGGAATTTTAGCAAGTCAACTAAAGTTTAGGCTTGTGAAGTATCTATGTCAATAAAATCTGATTTTTTGGTTGAAATTTTTAAACTAAAGACTATTGTCTTGACCTGTTTTTGAGAATCTTTTTCAATAAGATTTTTTAAAAAGGCCAGGAAGGAAATGGAATCAATATCCAAGGTTAAAAAATTTGTGGTGTTTTTGGCACCTTTTTTTGTTTTCTTTTCAGCCGCTTCCCTTACCCAGGCATCCACAGGAAAAATCAAGGTCTGTGCCAGTATCCTTCCTCAAAGGTTTTTCATAGAAAAGATTGGCGGGGAAATGGTAGAGGCAGTGATCATGGTGCCCCCATGGGCAAGCCCTGCCACCTACGAGCCAAGGCCAAGGGAATTAAGGGCTCTTTTAAATTCAAGGCTCTATTTTGCAATAGGTGTCCCATTTGAAAGGCAATGGCTTAAGAGGTTTCTTGGCATAAATCCCAAGATAAAGATTGTTCATACTGAAAAAGACATAAGGCTTTTTCCCATATCAAATGAATCTTCATCAAAAAAGGGCATACTTGACCCCCATGTCTGGCTTGCGCCTAACCTTGTAATGCTTCAGGCAAGAAGGATATTTATGGCCCTAAAGGAAAATTACCCTGAATATTCAAAGGAATTTGAGAAAAACTACGCCTCCTTTATATCAGAGCTTGTAGGGCTTGATCTAAAGATTTCAAGGATCCTTTCGCCCCTAAAGGGTAAATATGTCCTAGTTTTTCACCCTTCATGGGGCTATTTTCTAAGGGCCTATGGCCTTAGGCAGATAGCCATAGAAAGGGAAGGTAAGACCCCAAAGGGCTCTGAACTTGTAAGGCTTTCAAGGTTTATAAAGGAAAAAGGGATAAAGGCCGTCTTTTTCCAGCCCCAGTTTTCAAAAAGATATGCCCTTTCCATTGGAGAGTCCCTTAACTTAAAGGTGATAGAGCTTGATCCTTTGGCCCCTAACTGGGAGGACAATCTTTTAAAGGCAGCCAAAATGATAAGGGATGCAAACTGATACTATGGATAAAAGGACGGTTATTGAGCTTAATCATGTGGAGTTTTCCTTTAATAAGGCCCCTGTCCTAATGGATGTGAACGTAAAGATCCTTGAGGGAGATTTTGTGGCCATAATTGGCCCAAATGGAGGTGGAAAGACAACCCTTGTTAAATTGATATTGGGGCTTTTAAAGCCTACAAGGGGCCATGTGTTTCTTCTTGGGGAGAGGCCGGAAAAGACCTCCTTTCGTACTGGCTACATGCCCCAGTATGCCACGGGCGAAAAGGGCTTTCCAATAACTGTCCTTGAAGTGGTCCTTTTGGGAAGGCTTGGGCTTACCAAAAAGGGTCCCTTTTTTTCAAATGCCGATATCAAAAAGGCAAAAGAGGTCCTTGGGCTCGTGGGCATGGACGGCCTTTTTAAGAAAAAGGTTGGGGACCTTTCAGGCGGCCAGCTTCAAAGGGTTCTTCTTGCAAGGGCCCTTGTCAGTGACCCTGAGATACTTTTTTTGGATGAACCCATGGCAAGTATAGATGTTGGAGGCCAGGAAAGGCTCTTTGACCTTTTGGGAAGGCTTAATGAAAGGATGACCATAGTATTTGTAACCCATGATGTGGGGCTCTTATCAAAATATGTAAAGTCTGTAATTTGCGTAAATCAAAGGGTGTATTTTCATAATGCCCCAGAAATAACCAAGGACATGTCAAGGCTTCTAATGGCAGAAAGCTGCCCAATGGAACTTGTGGCCCACGGATTTCCACATAGGGTCCTAGGAAAGCATTAAATAGGAAGGCACTAAACAAAATGGAAATACTTAACCTTCCATTTATGCAGCATGCCATCATTGCAGGGATCCTTTCAAGTATTGCCTGCGGGATAATGGGGTCTCTTGTGGTTGTGAACCGGTCTGTCTTTTTGGCAGGAGGCATTGCACATGCAGCCTATGGAGGAGTGGGCCTGGCATTTTTTCTGGCCCTTCCGCCCCTTCCATGCATAATCGGTTTTAGCACCTTTATGGCCTTTCTAATAGGGGCCCTGACCCTTAGAAAGAGACAAAGGCTTGACGCCATGATAGGGGTCCTTTGGGCACTGGGGATGGCCATTGGGATAATCCTTACTGATCTAACCCCTGGCTACAATGTTGATCTAATGAGCTTTCTTTTTGGAAGCATCCTCACTGTTCCAAGGTCAGACCTCATTGTAATGTTTTTGGTAGATGCATTTGTGATAGTCACGGTTATCTATTTTTACAAGGAATTTTTGGCCATAAGCCATGATTTTGAATTTTCAAAGGTCCGTGGTGTAAAGGTTGCGCCCTTGCATCTTTTGTTTCTTGTCCTGGTTGCCCTTTGTGTAGTCATAACCATAAGGGTGGTGGGGCTTATTCTAATAATGGCACTTTTTTCCATTGCCCCCTATATCTCGGAACGATATTCATGCTCCCTTTTTGATATGATGATAAAATCCATCATCCTAAACCTTTTTTTTGTCTTTTTGGGTCTGTATCTGTCCTACAGATTTGATCTAACAAGTGGTGCCACAATAATACTTGTGGCAAGCATCTTTTTCTTTTTAGTATTTGGTTTTGAAGCATGCCTTTCATTTTTTAAAGGTTCACGATTTTATGGGGGGTTATCAGATGGATAGGGATATGGATAAGACAGTCAGATATGTAACAGAGCACATAAAAAAACACGACCGACTCGTTGATCTATTTGATATGGAGATAATTGAAACTGGTCCGGGTTTTTCCAGACTCAGCATGAAGGTAGGGGATAATCACCTTAATGCCGCAAATCTATGTCATGGAGCAGTGCTCTTTGCCCTGGCAGATGTGGCCTTTGCCCTTGCTGTAAACTGTCATGGAAAGATGGCTCTGGCAATTGAGGCGGCCATGAACTATTTCAGACCTGTAAGACCTGGGCAGAAGGTAATTTGTGAGTGCAGGGAGCTTTTTCAAGGAAGAAGGACAGGGACCTATCAGGCAGAACTTTTCAACGAAGATAACAAAAAGGTGGCTTTTTTTAAGGCCACGGCCTTTCGAGTAGATGAAGAGCCTGTAAAGAGACAAGGGTAAAAATGGAAGGGAAAAGGGAACTGGTCATAGCCCTTTCCGGAAATCCAAATGCCGGAAAGACCACCATATTTAACCAACTTACCGGTGCAAGGCAAAAGGTGGGCAACTGGTCCGGGGTTACTGTTGAAAAAAAGGAGGGAAAGCTTACCCATAAGGGCTATGAGATTACTGTGGTAGACCTTCCTGGCATCTATTCCCTTACAGCCTATTCCATAGAAGAGGTGGTGGCGAGAAATTTCATCCTTGAGGAACACCCTGATGTTGTGGTCGATATCCTTGATGCCTCCAACCTTGAACGAAACCTCTACCTTGCCGTCCAGTTAATTGAGCTAAATATACCCCTTGTCTTTGCCATGAACATGGTGGATGTGGCAAAGGCAAGGGGCATTGTCATTGATTATGACCAGCTTTCAAGGCTTTTGGGGGTTCCCATTGTAAAGACTGTTGGCACAAGGGGTGAAGGGATAGAAGAGCTCCTTGATATGGTCATCAAGATCTCAAAGGGCGAGGCAAAGGCCTCAAGGCACATCCATATCAACTACGGAAAAGAGATTGAAGAAGAGATCAAAAAGATTAGACAGATCCTCAAAAAGGACCCTAAACTCAACAAAAGCTATTATCCAAGGTGGTTTGCCCTAAAGCTCCTTGAAGGGGATAGGGTGGTAGAGGAAAGGGCAAAAAGGTCCCCAATAGGTGAAGAGCTTTTAAGGGCAGTAGAAGAGAGCAAAAAGCGGGTCTTTGATCTATTTGAAGAAGAACCTGAAACAATTATTGCAGAGGCCCGTTATGGCTTTATTTCAGGGGCCCTTAAGGAGACCATGCGCCTTTCGGCCGCTGCCAAAAAGACCATCTCTGACAAGATCGACCAGGTCCTTACCAACAGGCTCCTAGGGTTCCCTGTATTTATCTTTTTCATGTACATGTTATTTCAGGCCACCTTTACCCTTGGGGCCTATCCGGTTGAATGGATAGAAAAGGGGGTTGAGCTTCTTTCCCAGGTTGTGACAAATGTCATGCCGCCGGGCCTTTTAAGGGACATGGTTGTTGATGGAATAATAAGCGGGGTTGGCGGTGTCATTGTCTTTTTGCCAAATATCCTACTCCTTTTTTTGGGAATAAGCCTTTTTGAGGATACGGGTTACATGGCAAGGGCGGCCTTTATTATGGATAGGATCATGCACACTCTTGGCCTTCACGGAAAGTCCTTTATCCCACTTCTTATGGGGTTTGGCTGTAATGTCCCTGCCATAATGGCAACAAGGACCCTTGAAAGCAGAAAGGACAGGATTCTTACAATCCTCATTAACCCCCTTATGAGCTGTTCCGCCAGGCTTCCTGTATATGTCCTTATTGCAGGCGCATTTTTCTCAAAATATGCCGGAGACGTGATCTTTGGTATTTACCTTTTGGGCATCATCCTTGCCATAATCATGGGCCAGATATTTAGAAAGACACTTTTTAAGGGTGAAACCGCCCCCTTTGTCCTTGAGCTTCCGCCCTATAGACTTCCAACCATAAAAAGTGTTGTCATACACATGTGGGACAATGCAAAGGTCTATCTCCAGAAGATGGGAGGAGTTGTCCTTGCCTTTTCCATTGTAATCTGGTTCCTAGGGGCCTTTCCCAAAGATATCAAATACAGCATTGATTATGATTTAAAGATAAAGGCACTTGAAACAAAGATATCCCAAAAGGGCCTTCAGAATAAAGAACTTCAATCCATTCAAGAAGAAATCACTAGACTTGAAAAGGCAAAGGAGGAGGAAAGGCTTTCAAAAAGCTATATTGGAAGGCTTGGAAGGGCCATTGAGCCAGTTATTCGGCCCTTGGGCTTTGACTGGAAGCTAGGGGTAAGCCTTATAACCGGCTTTGTTGCAAAGGAGGTTGTGGTTAGCACAATGGGGGTCCTTTACCAGACAGGGGAGGATGAAAACGGGCTTAAGGATGCCATAAGAAATAGCGGGATAGATAAATGCTCTGCCCTTGCCTTTATGGTCTTTGTCCTTGTTTATGTTCCATGCATGGTTTCCCTGGTAACAATATGGAAAGAGACAGGCTCCTTGGCATGGACATTTTTCTCAATAGGATATCTCATGTCCCTTGCCTGGATCATGGCCTATCTGGTAAGGTTTGTGTCACACCTTTTCTTTACATGTCCTTGATTTTGGAATATTTCCGAATTTTAAGCTTTTCTGTTCCAAATATTCCTTGAGCGCCCTTCCTGTCTTTGTCCCCTTTTCCAAAAGGCCTTCCAGGGGACCCTGGTAAAGGAGTTTTCCGCCAAACCTTCCACCCCCTGGGCCAAGGTCAATTATCCATTGGGCCCTGCTGATTAGTGCAAGATTATGTTCCACTACCACAACTGTATTTCCTAAATCCACAAGCCTTTTAAGACAATCCGATAGCCTTTTTACATCCTCAAAATGAAGCCCAACACTTGGCTCATCAAGTAGATAGAGCTTTTTTGCCCCTTCTCCCTTTGAAAGCTCCTTTGCAATCTTTATCCTTTGGGCCTCTCCGCCTGAAAGGGTTGGGCTCTGCTGCCCCAAGGTAAGATACCCTAGGCCAAGGTCCCTTAGGGCCTCAAGCCTTTTCCTAATACCTGGTATTGCCCTAAAATGTTCAAGGGCCTCATTCACAGTAAGACTCAGGACATCACTTATATTTAGCCCCTTCCAAGTGCAGCCAAGACTCTTTTCATTGAACCTCTTGCCCAGGCAGACTTCGCAGGTTGTAAGGACATCTGGTAAAAGCCCAAGTTTCTGCCTTATAACCCCCTGTCCCTTGCAACCAGGGCACATCCCTTCCTTTGTATTAAAGGAAAAATGGGATGCATTAAGTCCATTCATCCTTGCAAGGGGTGTTCTTGAAAAAAGGTGTCTTATCTCTGAAAAAAGCCCAACAAAGGTTGCCGGGCAGGAACGAGGTGTCCTTCCGATTGGGCTGTGATCTATCTCATAGATGGTCTTAATCTCATCTGCCCCTAAAATCCTTCCTACCTTTATATCTTCCTTCCCTTTTATCCTGGCAAGGACCCTTTCAAGGAGGGTGGTCTTTCCTGAGCCAGATACCCCGGTGATAAATGTTAGGGAATTTAAGGGAATTTTTATGTCTATATCCTTGAGATTATTTTCTGAAATGGATTTAACTTCAAGCCACTTGATCTCCTTTCCAAAGGTTACGCCTTTTTCCCTCTTAATTGGTGCCAAAAAGGCCCTTGCAGTCTTTGACTCCTTACACCTTAAAAGCCCTTTAAAATCTCCTGAAAAGATAACCTCGCCCCCCTCTTTTCCTCCGCCAGGTCCAAGATCAACAATAAAATCCCCTTCCCTTATGGTATCTTCATCGTGTTCCACCACAATTACACTATTTCCAAGAGTTGAAAGCCTCTTTAGGCTATTTATCAGGCGCCTGTTGTCAGCGGGATGAAGGCCAATTGTTGGTTCATCAAGGACGATCGTAAGGCCAGTAAGGGATGAGGCCATCTGGCTTGAAAGCCTTATCCTTTGGGCCTCTCCCCCTGAAAGGCTTTCCCCTGACCTATCTAGGCTTAGATATCCAAGGCCAAGTTCATTCATAGTCTTTAGACGAAAGATGATCTCTTCAAATAAAAGCCTTGAAAGCTCCCTTTTTTCAGAAAAATCCCCTTTTAAAAGCCTTTTAAAAAAGGTAAGGGCCTCATTTATCTCCATGGAAAAGATATCTGAGATGTTTTTCCCATCTATCTTCCAAAAAAGGGCCTCTTTACTGAGTCTTGAGCCGTTACAAAGATCACAGGGACTTCCATCATCCTGGGTGCCAAGCCCAAGGCATTGGGGGCAGCGGCCTGACTTTGTATGAAATGAAAAAAGAAGCGGGTCTGGTGATGGCAGAGATATAAGACAGGTCTTGCAAAAATACCTGGTGCTAAGGGGAATTTCCTCCCCGTCCTTTTCAATAAAAAACTCCCCTGAACCCAGGGTCAGAAATCGGGAAATATCTTCCCCAGAAAGACCCTTATGATCCCTTTTAAATGGGCCAAATACCCAGTCAATGGTATGTTCTCTATATCTTGAAAGGGGCACACTTTCCCCCTTTTTAAAAAACCTTCCATCCACCCTCACCTCCTCTGCACCAATGCCAAAGCCCCTTTTTATCTCTTCCTGGTGCCATCCCTTTCTGTTTTTTATCCTGGGGACAATTATCCTTGCATCCCCCTTTGACAAAAGCATCCTTGCAGTTTCAATGATCTTTTCTTTTGGCACCCTTTTCATCTCCTTTTTGCACTTTGGGCAAAAGGGGCTTGAGAGATTTGAAAAGCAAAGCCTCATGTAATGAGCAACTTCACTTAGGGTTGCCACTGTGGACATGGGGCTTCCACGGCTGTTTTTCTGCTCAATGGCAACGGAAGGGCTAAGGCCCTCTATTTCATCCACATCAAACCTTTCAAATAGCCTTACAAACTGCTTCATATAGGAAGGAAGGCTTTCAAGGTATCTTCTTTGGGCCTCTTTAAATATCAGGTCAAAGGCAAGGGATGATTTCCCTGAGCCAGAGACCCCTGTTATCACCACAAACCTTCCCTTTGGGATGTCTATATTTATGGATTTAAGATTATGGTGCCTTGCCCCCCTTATCTTTATAACATCCCTTTTAATTTCCTTTTGAATAGACCTATTTGGTGAGACAGGGCCCTTTACGGGTTCCTCTTTTTTCCTTTTAAAAAAGCGGCTTGTTGGCGTATCAATCCTCAAAAGATTATAGGGCGGGCCTTCATAAAGAACCCTTCCACCCCTTTCACCACCTTCTGGACCTAGCTCAATGACCCAATCGCTTCTTGCTATTACAGAAAGATCATGTTCTACAACTACTATGGTATTTCCAAGCCCCCTTAGCCTTTCAAGCTCCTTTAAAAGTCCCCTTATCTCCCTTGGGTGAAGTCCCTTTGTGGGTTCATCTATGATGAAAAGGGTCCTTTCTCCGCCTTTTCCCATTAAAAGTCCCTTTGAGATCTTTAGCCTTTGGGCCTCTCCGCCTGAAAGGGTGTTAAGGGGTTGACCTAAAAGAAGATGAGAAAGTCCAAGGCCTAGTGCAGGAGAAATGGCCCTTTGGATGGATTTTTCATCCTTAAAGAATTCCCCAACCTCCCTAAGGGTCATGTTCAAAAAATCATGTATGTTTTTCCCCTTATGCTCTATCAAAAGGGCCTTTTCCCCAAATCTTTTCCCCTTGCATGCCGGGCAGGTAAGCATCATGTCAGGCAAAAACTGCATCTCCACCAATTCGTAACCCTGGCCCTTGCATTCAGGGCATCTTCCTCCATCCACATTCAATGAAAAAAAGCCAGGGGTTAAGGAAAGGGCCCTTGCGGCCTCCTCCTTAGAAAGGATTTTTCTTATTGGGTCAAGTATCTTTAAATACGTGCCAGGGCAGGCCCTTGGTGTCTTTGTTATGGGCTCTTGGTTAATAAAAACTATTTTCTCAAAGTAATTTTCCCCTACAATCTCATCAAATTTTCCAACTTGCTGGGCCGGAAGCCCCTTTTTTCTTAAAAGGCCCCCGTAGAGACAGGTTTCGATAAGGGTGGATTTGCCAGAGCCAGATACGCCGCAAACACAGGTTATTGCGCCAACAGGAAACCTGCAGTCAACTGACTTTAGGTTATTCTCCCTTGCACCCTTAATTACTAAAAAGTCCTTAAAATCCCCTTTTGTCTTCCTTAAGAAGGTATTTGGTAAATGGTCATCCTTTTTATCCTCTTCATCCTTTACCAAATAACCCCCTTCCTTGCCTGAGCCTGGACCAAGGCCAATTATCATATCAGCCCCCCTTTTTAAAAAGGGGTCGTTTTCAACCATAAGGACCGTATTTTTTGCCTCTTTTAGCCCTGAAATGACTCCAGAGAGTCCCTCTATGTCCCTTGGATGAAGGCCACTTGAGGGTTCATCAAGGCAGTAAAGGGTCTCTGAAAGCCTTGTGGACACACCCTTTGAAAGGCAAAGCCTAGAAAGCTCACCTCCTGAAAGCGTCCTTGAGGCCCTTTCAAGTGTAAGATAGGTTAAGCCTGCACCCTTTATGGTCTTTAACCTTGTCTTAAGGTCAAAAAGGAGATTTTCTGATGCCTTGTTAAGCTTTATCTCCCTTTCAAGCCCTTCACACCAGGATATGGCTTCATGGATGTTGAATCTGTAAAATTCCCCAATATGAATCCCATATAATCTAAAGGAGCGAGCCATTTCATTAAATCTGGTCCCGTCACATGAAGGGCACCTTTTATAGGCCCTATATCTTGAAAGGAGTATGCGGATGTGGGCCTTGTACCTTTTGGTCTCAAGCCAGTCAAAAATCTCCTTTATTCCATACCAGTCACCTCTTCCAAAGATAATGGCATCCCTTTGCTCCTCGGTCAGTCCCTTCCAAGGTCGATCAAGGGGAATGCCCTCTTCAATGCAAAAATCAAATAAAATCTCCTTTTCTTCCGGCCAGTTTTCTAAGGGCCTTATTGCACCGTCTTCAAGGCTTAGGGCCTTATTGGGGATAACAAGGTCCCAGTCGATTTCAATGACCCTTCCAAAACCACTGCAGGTGGGGCATGCCCCTTTAGGGCTGTTAAAAGAAAAAAGAAGTGGACTAGTCCTTTTGGGCTGGTATTTGCATTTTGGACAGGTCCAGTTGCTGAAAAATTCAATGTTTTTTCCATCAATTAAAAGAGAGATCTTTCCATTTCCCAGATTAAAACCTGTTTCAACAGCCTCCCTTACCCTTTCTAACCTTATCTCCTTTAAAGAAAATCTTTCAATTACAAGAAAAAGTTCCTTTTCTTGGGAAAGCTCGTGCCAGAATCCATCAATAAATGAAAGGTCAATGGTTTTTCCCTTGTAAATTGCCCTTTGAAAGCCCTGTTCCCTAAAGGCCGGAAGTCTATCTGAGGAGGTATTAATGGCAATAATTGCCCTTTTTACCCCTGATTTTTGGGCATCGAGCATCCTTTTAAAACAGTCTTCAGCACTGTCTTTTCTAAGAGAGATTTTGCACTTGGGACAAAAGGGAATGGCATTTTTAAAAAAGAGCATCCTTACTGGATATGTGATCTCAGAAAGGGTGGCAACGGTTGATCTTGAGTTTTTTACAGGGTTTGCCTGAGAGATGGCAATTGCCGCTGGCAGGTTTTTAATCTCCCTTATTTTGGGCCGCGGAAGCCTTTCAAGAAACTGCCTAGCATAGGGAGAAAAGGTCTCTATGTATCTTCTTTGGGATTCTGCATAGATGGTATCAAAGACAAGGGTCGATTTTCCTGCACCAGAAGGCCCGCTAACACATATTATGCTATTTAATGGAATCTCAAGGTCTAGGTCCTTAAGATTGTGTTCCTTTGCACCTTTTATAACCAGATTTTTCATTTTAAAAACAATGTAAATGGGCTAACAAAAAATATAATAATAAACCTTATTCCCTCAAATAGGCCTTGATTCTTTTTAGAACAGCTTGCCCATATTTTTATCATGCGGTAGATTTTTGAAAAATCCTATTGGAGAGAAATAGATGTCAGCAAAGGTAAGGGCAATTGTCACAACCGGATATGGGACAAACTGCGAGATGGAAATGGCCCATGCCTGCAAGGTTGCAGGGGCAGATGTGGTGGATATAGTCCATCTAAGCGATATATTGGACGGGACCTTTAAGATAACCGACTATCATTTTTTGAATCTACCAGGAGGCTTTCTGGATGGAGATAACCTGGGGGCTGCCCAGGCCGGGGCCCATAGGCTTAAATATGCCAGGATAAAGGGAACGGGCCAAAGGCTCTTGGACCAGATACTTGAGTTTGTGGAAAATGGAGGGATCATACTTGGAGTATGTAATGGCTTTCAGCTTATGGTAAAGACAGGTCTTTTGCCAGGCCTTGAAAAGGATTATGAAAACAGAGTGGTTAGCCTCACTTATAACGATTCAGGAAGATTTGAAGACAGGTGGGTTACACTTAAGGCAAACCCCTCTTCTCCTTGCATATTTACAAAGGGGATAGATACCATTGAACTTCCAATAAGGCATGGTGAAGGTAAGTTTGTTGGCCTAAATAATGAAGTGATTGATACCATCAGGGTTTCAAATCTCATAGCCCTTCAGTATGTTCATCCAGAGACAAAGGAGCCAACAGAGGAGTATCCCTATAATCCCAACGGCTCTGTCCTTTCCATAGCAGGCATTTGTGACCCAACAGGAAGATTGATGGGCCTTATGCCACATCCTGAGGGTTTTCATCATTTCACAAATCATCCCCAGTGGACCAGGAGATTTTGGGATCAGGAAGAAGGTGCAGGCATAGGCCTTTTTAGAAACGGTATAGAATATATAAGGCGAAATTGCCTGTAGGCCCTAAAAATATGGTTCAAGAGGCCGCCTTTAATAATGAGGCTGGTGAGACATCCAGAGAGGATACACCAGCAAGAAAGATTGCCCTTTTTCTCTATAGATTTAGGCGATTTCTCTTTGAAATAGTTACACTTTTCCTTGTCCTAACCTTTTTTTTCTATTGGTATGCCCCTGATATCTTGATTTTTCTTCAATTGGAGCTTGATCAAAAGCTTGCCTTTTTTGGGGTCATGGAGCCCATAATTGCCCTTATAAAGATCGCAAGCACCTGTAGTATTGCCATACTTATGCCCCTTATCCTTTGGAGAATAGCACAGGTCCTGGTGGAGGCCTTTGGATTAAAAAAAAGGGCAGGGGTATTAATGGTCCTAACCGCCTTGGTACTTTTTTATTCAGGTGTATTGTTCTGTTTTTTTATTACCCTTCCCTTTGGGATAAATTTTCTTTTAAGCTATCAGTCCCAGGCCGTAAAACCTGTAATAAGCGTAGGGAAGTTTGTAAATTTTGTTGGCCTTTTTTTATTAGGTTTCGGTATTATCTTTGAACTTCCCCTTATAATGACATTGACATGCAAGTTGGGCCTATGCAGTTATAAAATGTTTCAAGGGGGAAGAAGATATGCCATCTTGATAATTGCAATTCTTGCAGCCATTTTGACTCCAACCCCTGATGTAATAAATATGTCCCTTATGGGCATTCCCCTTTATCTCCTCTATGAACTGGGGATATTGGTAGCGCGTTTAAGCTCAAAATAGACCTTTCTTTTAATGCCCTTACCTTTTTATATTTAGGGAAAATATAAATTTTATTTGCTCAAAAAGTGAAGAACCCTTACTTGACAATAGTATTTTAAAACATATATTGTGACATTTCTAAAAAAATTTTTTGAGTTATACTACTGCCAAAGGGCGAAATAAGAAGTTTATGCAGACGCAAACTCATATTCAGGTATCAGATATCCCTGAAGAGGGGCTTTTTCTAAATTTTTTGGAGCTTTCTTCTCTCCTTCCAGGGGTAGATGAATATACCAAAATAACAAGTGCTAAAGGCAGGCTAGAGATACATAAAAAGGCCCAGGATGTTGAGATAATCGGTCATGTGGAGGCCAAGGTTAATCTCACCTGTGATAGATGCCTAAATCACTTTGAAAGGAAATTTGAGGCAGATTTTTTCTATCTCCTTCAGCCCAGGGAAGAATTTGGAAGAGGGCTAAAGGAAGAACATCAACTTACCAGCGACGATATAGACGTCTATTGGTATGAAGAGGGGCTCATAAAGGGGGAGGAGCTTTTTAGGGAGCAAATACTCCTTCAGTTACCCATGAGGATAATTTGTAGAAAGGATTGCAAAGGGCTTTGCCCTACTTGTGGAAAGGACTTGAATAAAGGAAAATGCAATTGTCAAGATGACCACAGTGACAGTCCCTTTGCAGTTCTTTCAAAATTAAAGGTTGCAAGCTGAAAATAATTAATTTGGAGGCAAATAAAAATGGCTGTACCAAAGAGAAAGGTATCTAGGGCAAGGCGTGGTAATCGTCGTTCACATGATGCCCTCAGAAAACCAGCAGTATCAATGTGTCCTAACTGTGCATCTCCCAAGGCGCCACACAGGATCTGTCCAAGTTGCGGCACATACAAAGGGAAATCCTTTAATAAAGAGGACGAAGAATAGAAAGAGATGGCTGTAGCCCTTGATGCAATGGGCGGAGATAGGGGGCCTGGCCCCCTTGTAGAAGGGGCTGTAGAGGCTGCACGGGATTTTGGTATTGAAGTAATCCTTGTAGGGGATAAACTCATCCTTGAAAGGGAACTTGAACGGTTTAAGGCGCATGATCTTCCTATCCATATTCAACATGCTTCCCAGGTTGTGGATATGGCCGAAGCCCCGTCTGAAGCTCTCAGGAGGAAAAAGGATTCCTCCATTCGTGTTGCCTTTAATCTAGTCAAGGAAGGTAAGGCCCAGGGGGTGGTTAGCGCTGGAAATTCTGGTGCCACCCTGGCAACGGCCATGTTTGTCCTTGGAAGAGTAAAAGGCATTAGGCCGGCCATTGCTACCCTGATTCCGACCTTAAAAGAGCCCGGTCTTATGATAGATGTAGGGGCCAATGTGGATTGTAAGCCCCACCACCTGCTTCAGTTTGGAATAATGGGCTCTCTTTTTGTAAAGGAGTTTTTGAAAAAGTCTTCTCCCCGAATTGGCCTTTTAAGCATCGGTGAAGAGGACAGTAAAGGAAATCAGCAAGTAAAAAAGGCCTATGACTTTCTAGCAGCGGCAGATTTGAATTTTGTTGGAAATGTAGAAGGCAGGGATGTATTTAAGGGTGATGTTGACGTAATTGTCTGTGACGGATTTGTTGGAAACATTTGTCTAAAGCTCAGTGAAGGCCTGGCAGAGACGGTTCTTACCATGCTAAAGAATGAGATCGAGGGGAATCTATTAGCTGTAATGGGATACGGCCTTGCAAAAAAGGCCTTTAGGCGTTTTAAACAAAGGGTGGATTATTCAGAATATGGAGGGGCTCCACTTCTGGGTGTAAAGGGGACGGTGATTATTTGTCATGGGAGGTCAGGTCCAAGGGCCCTTAAAAATGCCTTAAGGGTTGCAGATAACCTGGCAACCTTAAATCTCTCTGAAAAACTTCAGATCTCCATCTCAGAGCGAAAGGATTTTCTGAGGATTGTTTAATTCCAAGCAAATGTGTCCAAGATCCAGGATAATCGGCACTGGCTCTTTTGTGCCAGAAAAGGTCCTTACAAATAAGGACCTTGAATCCATGATAGATACCAGTGATGAATGGATTACAACAAGAACAGGCATAAAGGAAAGACACATTGCAGCAGAAGGCGAAAACAATTCAGACCTTGCCATTTTGGCCTCAAAAAGGGCCCTTGAAATGGCAGGAATAGATGGCAAGGACCTTGATCTTATAATTGTAGGTACTCTGACACCTGATATGCCAATGCCGTCTGTGGCATGTCTCGTCCAGTTTGCCCTTGGTGCCAAAAAAGCAGGTGCAATGGATGTTTCAGCCACCTGTTCCGGGTTTCTCTACAGCCTTTCCATTGCAGATAAGTTTGTAAGAGTAAATCCTCAAATGAAGATCCTTGTTATTGGAAGCGAGGTCCTTTCAAGACGGGTTAACTGGCAGGACAGGACAACCTGTGTCCTTTTTGGTGATGGGGCAGGGGCGGCAGTTGTCACAGGTGGAGATGGAAACGGGGGTATAATATCCACACATCTTCATGCAGACGGCTCTGTTTGGGAACTATTGACAATAAGAGGGCTTGGAACCAAGTATCCAATTGACCAGGAGATACTTTCAAAGGGCTGGCAGTATATTGAGATGCAAGGAAGGGATGTTTTTAAACATGCAGTCCGCGCCCTTGAGTCAGTGACAAACGAAGCCTTAAAGGCAGCTGGCTGGGAAAGGCCAGACCTTGACCTTTTGATTGCCCATCAGGCAAATATCAGGATACTGGAATATTTAAGGGAAAGGCTTGAACTTCCAAGGGACAAGGTCTTTATCAATATCCACAAGTATGGTAATACCTCAGCGGCAAGTGTTCCCATAGCACTTGATGAGGCCAATAGATCCGGGAGACTCAAAAGGGGAGACAAGGTCTTGATGATCTCCTTTGGAGGAGGGTTTACCTGGGCAGGTGTTACCATGGAGTGGTAGCAGCCAAAAGTTTAGAGGGGAAAGAGAGGGCATCTCATGGCAAAGGTTAACTATTTTTTGACAGAAGAGCAGCAAATGATTGTGGATCTTGCCCACCAGATCGCTGTTGAAAAGATTATACCGGTCAGGGCAAGGCTGGATGAGATAGAGGAATTCCCATGGGACATCATGAAGGATCTTGCCCAGGCAGACCTTTTTGGTCTTTATATTCCTGAGGAATACGGAGGACTAGGCGGAGGGTGTTTTGAAAACTGCCTTGCTGTGGAACAACTTGCCTATGGATGTATTGCAGTAACCACAACCTTTGCAGCAAGTGCCCTTGGGGCCTATCCTATCGTCCTATTTGGAAATGAGGAGCAAAAGGAAAGGTATCTTTCAGATATTGCTTCTGGAAGACGTCTTGCCGCCTTTGGTCTTACAGAGGCTGGAGCGGGAAGTGATGCAGCAGGGATTAAAACCACTGCAGTAGAGGACGGAGACTATTGGGTTTTAAATGGCACTAAGCAGTGGATAACAAATGGTGGAGAGGCAGAGGTCTATACCATAATCGCCCTTACTGATAAAAATAAAGGTGCTAGAGGTGCTTCGGCCTTCATAGTGGAAAAGGGGGACGAGGGCTTCAGCTTCGGAAAGAAGGAGAAAAAGATGGGGCTTAGGGCCTCTGCCACAAGGGAGCTTATTTTCAGTGACTGTCGCATTCCAAAGGATAGACTCCTTGGGCGAAGGGGGGCAGGTTTTATAATAGCCATGAAGACCCTGGATCTTGCCCGCCCTGGGATCGGCGCCATTGCCGTTGGCCTTTCCCAGGCTGCCCTTGATGAGTCAGTAAATTATGCAAGACAGAGGGTCCAATTTGGCCAGCCCATCATATCTTTTCAGGCAATTCAGCACATGCTGGCAGATATGGCCACCCAAATTGAGGCATCTAGGGCCCTGGTCTATGCCATCGCAAGGACAATAGATGCAGGGGAAAAGGACATTTCAAAGCTTTCTGCAATGGCAAAGCTCTTTCCAACCGATGTGGCCATGAAGGTCACAACAGATGCCGTTCAGATACTTGGAGGCTATGGATATATGAAAGAATATCCGGTAGAAAAGATGATGAGAGACGCCAAGATACTTCAAATTTATGAGGGCACCAATCAGATCCAGAGAAATGTGATTGGCCAGGCCCTAAACAAGGAATATGCCAGAAGATAAGGTCATGAATATTGTAGTTTGCATCAAACAGGTGCCAGACGCAGAGAGCGTCAAATGGGATCATAAGACAGGAACTCTCATAAGAGACGGGGTAAAAAGCGTAATAAATCCCTTTGACTATCATGCCATAGAGGCGGCCTTGACCCTGAAGGATGAACTTGGAGCAAAGGTCACTGCCGTAACCATGGGGCCTCCACAGGCCGAAGAGGCCATAAGAGAGGCCATGTCCATGGGGGTAGATGAAGGGGTAGTGGTATCAGACAGGGCCTTTGCAGGCTCTGACACCCTGGCCACCACCTATACCCTTTCAAGGGCCATTAAAAGGCTTGGGGATGTGCATGCGGTCTTTTGCGGAAAACAGGCCATTGACGGCGATACTGCCCAGGTTGGGCCAGGGCTTGCAGTTCGTCTTGGAATCCCCTGTGTTACCTATGTATCGGAAATGGAAGTTATTAATGGCGGTAAAGGCCTTAGATTAAAAAGGCTGAAGGAAGACGGCTTTGATATGGTGGAGGTGGACTTTCCGGTCCTTGTGACCACCTTGTCAACTCTAAATACCCCCAGGGTTCCTTCTTTAAAGGCAAAGATGAAGGCAAAAAGGGCAAAGATTCCTGTTTGGACCGCCGGCGATATAGGGGCAGATAAAAAAAGGATAGGGCTTAACGGCTCTCCCACTAAGGTCCATTCCACCTACATACCAAAGTTTGAGGCCAAAAGGGAGTTTTTGGAGGGAAGCCCAGAAGAGCAGGTGGATGCCCTAATTAAGAGACTTAAAGAGGCAGGTGTCATTTGATGCTTAGGATAGATATTGAAAAATGTATAGGCTGCGGGGAATGTGAAGAGGTCTGTAGCTTTGGCGCCATAACTATAGTTGATGACAAGGCAAGGGTGGATGAAGAATCCTGCACCCTTTGTGGCACCTGTGTGGATACCTGCCCTGAAGGGGCCCTTTCAATAGAAAAGGAAGGCGCTGAAGAGCTTGATCTTTCTTCCTGGAAGGGTGTCTGGGTGGTCTCTGAGATCAAAAACGGCCTTTTTTCCCCTGTAACCTTTGAGCTTCTTGGAAAGGCAAGGGAACTGGCAGACGCCAGAAATGTGCCATTAACGGCAATACTAATGGGATATGGCTTAAGGGATAAGGCAGATGAACTGATATCAAGAGGTGCTGACAGGGTAATAGTTGTCGATTCCAAAAGGCTTTCAGACTTTATTGATGACGCCTATGCCAGGGTTCTGGCACATCTTGCAAAAAAGGAGATGCCTGAAATAATCATTGCAGGGGCAACTGCCACAGGAAGGGCCTTTATTCCCCAGGTTGCCACAATCCTTGAAACAGGTCTTACTGCAGACTGCACTGGCCTAGAAATTGATAAAGAGTCCGGTCAGCTTCTTCAAACACGTCCTGCCTTTGGCGGAAATTTAATGGCCACAATAATATGCGATACAAGGCGCCCCCAAATGGCAACGGTTCGGCCCCATGTCCTTAAGGCCCTTGAACCGGATACCTCAAGAAAGGGCGAGATAGTGGATTTTGAACCTCCTTCTGAGCTTCTGGATTCAAGGATAAAGGTCGTAGAGTCAGTAACCGAAGAGCAGAAAGGGCCAGGTCTTACTGAGACAGAGATAGTGGTTACTGCAGGAAGGGGCCTTGAAAAGAAGGAGAATCTAAAACTTGTAGAAGAGCTTGCCCGGTGTCTTGACGGGGCAGTGGGGGCCACCCGTGCCATTACCGATGCAGGCTGGATATCTCATTCACACCAGGTTGGCCAGACCGGGGTTACAGTTTCCCCAAGGCTTTATGTTGCATGTGGGGTTAGCGGGGCAATCCAGCACCTTGTGGGTATGCAGGGCTCTGAAATAATTGTGGCAATCAATAAGGATAAGGATGCCCCCATCTTTGATATTGCCACCTATGGAATAGTTGGGGATGTAAAGGAGATTTTACCAATATTATCCAAAAAGATATGTAAAGAGAGAGGACTTGATTGATGTGTGAAAAGGCCTTGGCAGGTAAAAATGCCCTTGTAACAGGTGGGTCTCGCGGAATAGGAAGGGCCATTTGTCTAAAGCTTTCTGAGATGGGAGCCCATGTGGCAATAAATTTTACATCAAACAAGGAGGCGGCAGAGTCTGTAAAAAAAGAGATAGAAATAAATGGTGGCACAGCCACCCTTTTGCCCTTTGATGTCTCCGAAAAGGAAAAGGTCAAGGGGGCCATATCCCAATTTATCAAGGAAAAGGGGCCAATAGAGATTCTTGTAAATAATGCTGGTATCACCAGAGACGGGCTCCTTTTAAGGATGAAAGAAGAGGACTGGGACAGGGTCATTTCCATAAATCTTAAAGGGGCCTTTAACTGTATTCAGGCCTGTGCCATGAATATGATGAAGTGCAAGTGGGGGCGGATTATTAACATAGGTTCTGTGGTAGGGACCATTGGTAATGTGGGCCAGGCCAATTATGCCGCCTCTAAGGCCGGACTTGAGGGCCTTACAAAAACTGTGGCAAGGGAGATGGCATCTCGCGGCATCACAGTAAATCTTGTGGCTCCTGGCTTTATTGAAACAGATATGACAGCAGTCCTTCCCGACGAAATAAAGGAAAGGCTTTTAGGAGAAATTCCCCTTGGACGAATGGGAAGTCCAAGGGAGGTGGCAGAGGCAGTCGCCTTTTTGGTATCACCTGCTGCATCCTATATCACAGGTCATACATTGCATGTTAATGGCGGGTTAATCTGCCAATAATGATATTTTAGGAGGATGAGAAATGGATGTTCAAGAAAAAATCATAGACATAATTTCAAGTCAGCTCAGTGTGCCAAAGGAAAAGGTTGTTCCCCAGGCATCCTTTACAGATGATTTGGGAGCAGATTCTTTGGATCTAGTGGAGCTTGTTATGGCAATGGAAGAGGAATTCGGTATGGAAATAGCAGATGAGGACGCTGAAAAGCTTCAGACAGTTCAGGATACTATTGATTATGTAAAGCAACACCTTAACAAGTAATCTTTTTTAAAAGACATTTCAAAAGGGGCGCTCATGACCACTAAAGACTGTAGCCGCAGGGTTGTGGTAACTGGTTTGGGAATTGTATGTCCTGTTGGAATCGGGGTCAAGGAGAGCTGGGATAATATAGTTTCTGGCAGATCTGGGATAGACAGGGTTTCAAAATTTGACCCTGAAGGTTATGCATGTCAGATAGCAGGGGAACTTAAGGGATTTGACCCAGAAAAGTATATGTCCAAAAAGCTAATTAAAAGGCTTGATCCCTTTGTCCAGTATGCCATTGCAGCAGCAAAGGAGGCATGGGAGGATTCGGGCCTAGACATAGAAAAAGAAGATCCTATGAGAATAGGGGTAATAACAGGCTGCGGTCTTGGTGGCCTCGGAACTATAGAGCACTATAGAGACACCTTGGTAAACAGAGGACCAAGGCGTGTAAGCCCCTTTTTTATCCCTATGGCCATACCGAACATGGGTTCCGGCCAGATTTCAATACTTTTTAATGCAAAGGGTCCAAATACTGTTGTATGTACTGCCTGTGCAGCAGGAACCCATGCCATTGGCTGGGCATTTAAGGAGATACAAAGGGGTGCTGCCGATATCATGTTTTGCGGAGGTTCTGAAGCAGTTATTACCGAGCTTGCCCTTGCAGGCTTTGGGTCTTTAAAGGCCTTGTCCACGAGAAATGATGAGCCCCAAAGGGCTTCCCGCCCCTTTGACAGAGACAGGGACGGGTTTGTTATTGGTGAAGGAGCAGGTATGTTGATCCTAGAGACTTTAGAGCATGCCAAGAAAAGGGGTGCAGATATCAAGGCCGAGATATGTGGATTTGGTCTTACAGGGGATGCATTTCACATGACAGCACCTCCTGATGATGGCGAAGGAGGGGCTAGAGCAATGAAGGAGGCCCTTGAAGACGCAAAGCTTTCACCAGAAGATATTGACTACATAAATGCACATGGTACAAGCACTCCCTTAAATGACTCTTGTGAGACAAAGGCCATAAAAAGCGTTTTAGGTGAACATGCCTATAAAATACCAGTCAGTTCCACAAAATCCATGACAGGACATCTCCTTGGTGGCGCAGGAGGGATTGAGGCGGTTTTTTCCGTAAACGCAATTTGTCATGGGGTTGTTCCTCCCACCATCAACTACGAAACCCCTGATCCAGAATGTGACCTGGACTACGTACCAAATGAGGCCAGGGAGAAGGAGCTTAATGTTGTTTTGAGCAATTCCTTTGGCTTTGGAGGCACAAACGGGGTTTTGATTTTTAAGAAATTTTTGGGGTAATGCAGAATGAAGGTTGCAATCGGCGCAGATCACGGTGGTTTTGAACTCAAGGAAGAGGTGGTAGCCTTTCTTAAAGGGCTTGGGTATCAGGTGGAAGACCTGGGCTGTTACAGTAAGGATTCTGTTGATTATCCCCTTTATGCAAAAAAGGTAATAGAACTTGTAAAGGATGGAGGGTTTGAACGGGGGATTCTTATTTGCGGGACTGGGATTGGCATGTCCATTGTGGCCAATAGAATTCCAGGAATAAGGGCAGCCCTTTGTCATGAGCTTTTTACTGCCGAGATGAGTAGAAGGCACAACAATGCAAATATCCTTTGCATGGGTGGACGGGTGATAGGTCCATCCCTTGCACTTGCGATGGTAAAGGTTTGGCTAGAGACCCCTTTTGATGGCGGACGCCATGAAAGAAGGCTTTGTCAGATAGACCCTGATGATTCAATGTGTAAGGATTAAAAATAGGGTGTGGCTATGAGAGAGCTATGTGAGACAGATTTTGAGGTCTTTCAGGCATTAAAGGCAGAAATTGATAGACAGACAGGGCAGCTCGAGATGATTGCCTCTGAAAATTTTGCAAGTGAGGCAGTCATGCAGGCAGAAGGAAGTGTATTTATGAATAAATATGCAGAGGGCTACCCTGGAAAAAGATACTATGGCGGCTGTGAAAACATGGATGTGGTTGAAGAGCTTGCCATAAACAGGCTCAATATGCTCTTTGGCTCAGAATATGCCAATGTTCAGCCCCATTCTGGAAGTCAGGCAAATATGGCCGTCTATTTTGCAGTTCTCTCCCCCGGGGATACTATCCTTTCCATGGACCTTGCCCACGGAGGACATCTCTCTCATGGCGCATCAGTGAGTTTTTCAGGGCGTATTTTTAATGTGGCCCATTATGGAGTTGACAGAGAAACTGAAACCATTGACTTTGATCAGGTATTTGAACTTGCAAGGAAACACAGGCCCAAACTCATTGTTGCCGGTGCAAGCGCTTATCCTCGAACCATAGATTTTGCAACCTTTAAAATGGCTGCAGACGAAGTTGGGGCCTATTTAATGGTAGATATGGCCCATATTGCAGGGCTTGTTGCAGCAGGAATTCATCCTTCTCCTGTTCCCTTTGCAGATTTCATAACTTCCACTACCCATAAGACCCTTAGAGGGCCACGAGGTGGCTTTATCCTTTCAACAGAAAAGTTTTCAAGGCTTTTGAACAGTCAGATATTTCCTGGGATTCAAGGCGGTCCACTTATGCACGTAATTGCTGCAAAGGCAGTTGCCTTTAAGGAGGCCCTGGGGGATGAATTCAAGTTCTACTGCCAGCAGGTGGTGGCAAACGCAGCCACCATTGCAAGGGTTTTAAAGGAAAGGGGTTTTCGCCTGGTATCAGGAGGCACTGACAATCATCTCATCCTGGTGGATCTATCAGACAAGGGTCTTACTGGAAGGGATGCAGAAGATTTACTTGAAAGGGCAGGAATCACGGTAAATAAAAATGCCATCCCCTTTGATAAAAAGCCTCCGAGGGTAACCAGTGGAATCAGGATAGGAACACCGGCCATAACCACAAGGGGCCTTAAGGAAAAGGATGTGGAAGAAGTTGCAAACTACATTTCAGACCTACTTTTAAAGCCAGATGATGATAATCTTGTCAGGGAGATAAGGAAGAAGATAAAGGCCATCTGCGAGGCACATCCCCTTTACACCTCCCGCCTTGAGCGATATAAAAAAAGTCTTGAAGAATGTGAAAAGCAAAGAATCCACAAATGAAAATCTTGAGCCCTTGAATGAAGGAGATGGAAGGCCAAGCTGGCACGAGTATTTCATGTCCATTGCACGGCTTGTGGCCACCCGCTCCACCTGTCTAAGGAGAAAAGTGGGTGCAATCCTTGTAAAGGACAAACGCATCCTTTGCACAGGTTATAATGGTGCGCCAGCAGGATTGAAGCACTGCCTTGAAATTGGCTGTCTAAGGGAAAAACTTGGCATAAAAAGCGGACAGAGGCATGAGCTTTGTCGTGCTCTCCATGCAGAGCAAAATGTCCTGATACAGGCAGCCTATCATGGTATTGCAGTTTCTGGCTCGGTTCTTTATTGCACTAATCTTCCGTGCTCCATCTGTACCAAAATGATAATAAATGCAGGTATTAAAAGGATATATTATGAAGAAGGGTATCCCGATGATCTTTCCAGAAAGATGTTGGAAGAAGCTCAAATTGAACTTGTGAAACTTTCTCTATGACCCTTTTTACTTTTTCAAAGACAAATAAGGCCCTTCAAAATTAAAGTCTCAAAAGGTAGGAAGTGTCCTTTTTTGAAAGCAGAAAGAGCTGGGTTACCATTGATCTTTCAGCAATCACGAAGAACCTTTCCTTAATAAAAAAAAGGGTAAATAGGGCAAGGGTCATGCCCGTGGTCAAGTCAGATGCCTACGGGCATGGCCTCATAGAGGTTTCAAGAGCCTTGTTGAAGGAAGGCATCTGGGGCCTTGGGATTTACGAAATTGAAGAGGCAGCCCTTTTGAGGGAAAATGGGATTGACTGTCCCATCTTTCTTCTTTCTGGCCTTCTAGGTGATGATCCAAGGCGCGCCCTTGAGCTTGATTTAACTGTGGGCGTAGTAAAACAAGTCGAGCTTTATGAAATCAACGAGGCATCTAAAGCAATTGGTAAGATTTCAAAGGTGCACTTAAAGGTTGATACGGGTATGTCCCGGTTTGGCCTTGATCCTCGAGAACTTTTAAAGATAGTTTCAGAAAGAGAAAAATTCAAAAGTATTGAAATAGAAGGGATATATTCCCATCTTTCTTCTTCTGATGATCCAAACGATACTGAAAATCTGTCCCAAATTGTACTTTTTGAGGAAATACTGAAGGAAATAAAGGGACTTGGCCTTTCCCCGCAGTACATTCATCTGGCAAATTCGGGTGGAATTTTTAATTTCACTCAGTCAATCTTTAACCTTGTTCGACCTGGGATCTCCCTTTACGGAGCCTATTCCCGGAAGGGTAAATTGCTTCCTGAAAAGGGTCTCTTGCCTGCTCTTAGGTTTTGGAGCAAGGTGGTTGAAGTAAAGGAAATCGGGCCGGGAAGAGGTCTTAGTTATGGACACAGCTTCATAACTAAGGGTAGTATGCGGATTGCAATAATACCTGTTGGGTATGACAATGGGTATCCACGGGCACTTTCAAACAGGGCACACGTGGTTATAAACGGGAAGAGGTGTCCGATAGTAGGAACCATTTGCATGAAGACCATGCTCGTGGACGTGACAGAATTAAAAAAGTGTCAACCAGGAGATGATGTGTTATTGATAGGAAGTCCTGAAGAAGGTATTACAGTTACTGAGCTTTCAAAGGCCGCATCAACTATAAGCTATGAACTCCTCTGTCTCATAGGAAAGCTTAACAGGAGAAATTTTATTTAAAACATGTTTGGCATCGGGCTTCCAGAATTAATAGTCATATTGGTTCTTGCACTTATAGTCCTTGGGCCTGAAAAATTGCCTCAAGTGGCAAAACAGGTCGCTCGCTTTATAAATGACCTTAAAAGGGCAACAGATGAATTTAAAAAAGAGCTTGATCTAGATAAGCTGGACGATATCAAAAATCCAGTTAAGCTTGAAAATCTTTTGGGTGAAGAGCTCAAAGACTTAAAGGATATCAAGAAAGACCTTTCCCCACCTGACTTTTTAAAGGATTCCACTTCATCCCAGGGAGAACTTTTAGGAGGCCTGGGCTCTGAATGGAAAGAGGCCAAGGGACCTTCCAAAAAAGAGGGAAATGGAAACTAGGCCCTATACCCTGAACGACCATTTAAGCGAACTTAGGCAGAGGATCATAAGGTGCGTAATATTCTTTGTTATTTCCTTTGCATTGAGCTACGCCCTTTCAGATTACCTGATATCCCTTTTATTTTTCCCAGTAAAAGAAAGCCTTCCCTCAGGAAGCACTATGGTTTTTACGGCCCTGACAGAGGGTTTTATGGCCTATTTGAAGGTGGCCTTTTGGAGTGCAGTGGTCATCA
The DNA here is from genome assembly GCA_026991135.1 of Deltaproteobacteria bacterium. Classification (GTDB taxonomy): domain Bacteria; phylum Desulfobacterota; class Dissulfuribacteria; order Dissulfuribacterales; family QOAL01; genus JAADCZ01. Next base: position 25,425 of record JALXCD010000095.1, read on the forward strand.
CCGCCCCCTTTTTTATCTATCAGGCATGGCGTTTTTTGCTCCCTGCCCTCTATGATAAAGAGATAAGGGCACTTAGAAAGATAATCTTTTTAAGCGGTCTCTTATTTATTTTTGGCGCTGTATTTGGCTACTGGATAATACTTCCAACAATCCTTTCAATAAGCCTAGGATATTCCTCAGAAACCCTTAAGGCACTTCCCCGTCTTCAAAACTACCTTGTCTTCACTCTTAAAAGTATATTTCTTTTTGGGATAATATTTGAGATTCCTTTTCTCATGGCGGGGATTTCAAGGCTAGGCCTTATTTCAGAGGGCTATTTCAAAAAAAATAGAAAGTATGCCTATATCCTTATCTTTTTAACCTCTGCCGTTCTTGTCCCTTCTGACATATTTTCCCAGATCCTTCTATTTGTCCCCATGGTGGTAGTCTATGAGATAGGGAGTCTTCTTTCCTAGGTCTTTCTGAGAAAACTTAATTTTCCCAATAAAAAATAGGAAATTTTTGTCCTTTTATTTTGGGTCGGTCGTTCAAGGGTTTCTGATTATTACATTCAAAATTTGTCGTACCAATTCCTATTTCAAAAGAAATAATTTTAGTGTTTTCTAAAAATCGTGTGAAAAAACTCATTTTCACAAAATAACTGAATTTAATGATAAATATCACAAAATACTTAGTGAATTCTTTATTTTATTGCATTTTTTGCATTTTTTTATTACATAACAAACTAATAAAAAATTAGAATAATAAATGTTTTCACATAAGCAACATGAATATGTTTTTGGATCTAAAATGGCCAAAATAGTCAAAAAGGAGATTTAGGCATGACTAGTTCCACTTACAGCATTTGTGGCATGTGTGCAGTTCGCTGCCCCATCCGGGTCGAGGTAAGGGACGGCGAAGTAACCTGGATCGAGGGGAATTCAAATGATCCAGGTATGGGGACAAGCCTTTGTGCAAAGGGGATAGCGGGAAGGGCCCTTCTTTACGACCATGAAAGGCTCCAGTATCCCATGATAAGGGATGGTGAAAGGGGATCGGGTAAATGGAAGCAGGTCTCCTGGGATGAAGCCTATGATTATATAACGTCTAAGTTAAAAGATATTATGGCCAAACATGGTGGCAAGGCAATAATGTTGAGTGACAGGGGTGGCCCCTTTGCCGATATGAGGAAGGCATTTTTAAAGGCCCTAGGATCTCCAAACTACTGTAACCATGACTGCACTTGCGGCAGAAATACCCACCATGCTTCAAAATCTGTCTATGGACTGGGAAGGACCGGCCTTGGCTATGATTTTAAAAATGCCAAACATATTGTCCTTTTTGGAAGGAATATGGTTGAGTCTTTTAAGGTCAAGGAAGTAAAGGCCTTCATGCAGGCAGTCAAAAATGGGGCCAAGGTCACATACATTGATCCAAGGGCTGCCCTTACCGCATCAAAATCCACAAGATACTGGCAGATAAGACCGGGAACGGACTATGCCCTTCTTCTTTCCATGGTAAATGTCATCCTCAAAAGAGGCCTTTATGATAAGCAGTTCGTTAAAAAGTACGTAACAGGTCTTTCCGAGCTTAACAAGTTCATATCCGGTTACACGCCAAAATGGGCCGAGAAAGAAACTGGTATCCCAGCAGACGAAATCGTTCAGTTCTGTAAGGAAGTATCTGCCGATAAGCCCCATGTTATCTTTCATCCAGGCTGGCATCTTTCAAGATATACGGACTCCTTTTACGCAAGCAGGATGATTCATATCCTTAACTGCCTTATGGGTAATATAGAGGTCCCGGGGGGCCAATTTTTCCCAAAGACACCAAAGGATGCCGGCTATAAAGGGCTTAAAAGCCTTGGAGCAGATATTCCAAAGGTTGATGAAAAAAGGGCTGATGGCTGCGGATGGAAATACAAGAGATTTGACGGGGGGCCGGGCCTTTTGCAACTTATGTATGAAGTAATAGATACGGGTGAACCCTATCCGGTCAAGGCCTATTTCATTGTAAGGCATGATCCCCTTTTGGCCATGCCTGATCCAGAAGAGCAAAAGCGCATTTTGAACAAACTAGATCTTATTGTGGTGGTGGATGTCAATTACAGCGAAAGCTTTGGCTTTGCCGATGTGGTTCTGCCTGAAAGCACCTATCTTGAACGGGACACCATAATGAGGACGGACAAGGGCTTAAAGCCAGGTTTCAGCCGCAGGAAAAAGGCAATAGAGCCAATTTATGACACAAAAGCAGGCTGGCAGATATGGACCGAACTGGCTCAGCGGCTTGGAAAGGGAGAGTATTTTCCCTATAAATCCATTGAGGATATCTGGAATTATCAGCTTCAAGATACCGGACTAAAAATTGAGGACTTTGAGGAAAAGGGCTTTGTTCAGCTTTCATCAAAACCCATCTGGTATGACCGGGATAAGTTAAAATTTCCTACAGAATCAGGGAAAATAGAATTTGTTTCCAAGAAGTTTGAAGAAGAAGGCATCCCTTCCTTTAAGCCATACGAACCCCCAAAAAAGCCTTCTGAAGGCGAATTCAGGCTTCTTTTTGGAAGAACCGGGTACCAGACACACGGCCAGACCACCAACAATCCAATAATTTCTGAACTGATGGGCACAAACTGTCTCTGGATAAACAAAGAGGCAGCAGAAAGGCTCGGAATCAGTGACGGCCAGGAGGTCGAATTGGTCAATAATGGAATATCCGGAAAGATTACGGCGAGACTTACCGATTTTATCCACCCAGAAGCAGTTTTCATGCTCCATGGGTATGGACGAACCATCCCATTTCAAACAAGGGCATACAAGAAAGGCCTGGCCGATCAGGCCTTTATGAAGGGCCTTTTAAAGGTGTGGGACAAGGCAGGCGGCAGCATTGCCCTTTGTGAATCCTTTGTGAAAGTGATGCCTGCATAAGGGAGGAATGAACAATGAGTAACTATTTTGTAGAACAAGATTTGACCCTTTGCATAGGCTGCCTGGCATGTGAAGCAGCCTGTAAGGATAAAAACTCCGTTCCTGAAGGGGCCTTTTACTGCAAAATGATCCCCGTTGGCCCCAGAATGATCGGGAACATACCGGTGGTCCAGCACGTCTATATGGCCTGTTTTCACTGCGAAAGGCCCTGGTGCGTGGATGCCTGCCCGACCGGGGCCATGCAAAGGCGCCCAGAAGACGGAATAGTCTTTGTTGAGGAAGACCTTTGTGTCGGCTGCAAGGCCTGCATGAAGGCATGTCCCTGGGGAGTTCCTCAGTGGAACGCGGACACAGGAAAGGTAGGCAAGTGCGACCTTTGCAAGGACCGCGTTGACCAAGGACTTTCTCCGGCCTGTGTCACCAAATGCACAACCGGGGCCCTCAAGTTCGTGACTCCCGGGGAAGCATCTCTAAAACGGCGCAAGGAGTTTGCAGAAGAAATGGTCAAGGGGGCATAGGAAGCATCATGAGGCCAGGAACCTACATCCCCACAGACTATTTACCCGTGCTAATAATGCTGATTTTTGCCACTGGCTTTGGGGCTGTGACCCTGTGGATCGGGCGATTCTTCAGGCTTTCAAGGCCCTATAGGGAAAAACTTGTTGCTTATGAATCCGGCAACCCCCCAACCAAGGCCCCCAGGTTCAGGTTTTCAATCAAGTTCTATCTCATAGCCATATTGTTCGTGGTCTTTGATGTTGAGGCCATATTTCTCTATCCGTGGGCCTTGGTCTATGACAGGATAGGACTTTTTGCCGTCATCGAGATGTTTCTTTTCATTTTCCTGTTGCTGGTTGGTTACCTTTATGCATGGAGAAAGGAGGCCCTGGAGTGGGAAGACTAACTACTTCTGACCTTGTAAAGGTCGGCCCCGGGCTCAAGGTAATTCCTGGGGCAAATACGCTGCTGGTCAGTCTTAACAGGATTGTAAACTGGTCAAGGGCAGGCTCTATCTGGCCTGTAACCTTTGGCCTTGCCTGATGTGCCATAGAGATGATGGCTGCTGGAAGCAGCCACCACGACCTAGACCGTTTCGGAATAATCTTCAGGGCCAGTCCGAGACAGGCAGATGCCATGATAGTTGCCGGAACGGTCACTCAGAAAATGGCCCCTGTTGTAAGGCGGGTCTATGATCAGATGCCTGAGCCAAGATATGTGATAGCAATGGGCAGTTGCGCATGTTCTGGCGGGGTGTTCAGGACCTATCATACAGTTCAGGGGGCCGATGACTTTATCCCTGTGGATATCTATGTGCCGGGTTGCCCGCCAAGGCCAGAGGCGCTTCTTGAAGGGTTTATCCGGCTTCAGGAAAAGATAAACAAGGAGGAGTTGCGGTGGAGCCGTTGGAGATAGCAGAGCTTTTAAAACAAAGGTTTCCAGGTCAGGTTATTGAAATAAAAGAATTTCGAGATCAGGTGGGAGTCCTGCTGAAAAAGGGTCAGATACTGGATATTTGCAGATGGCTGCATGATGATTCAAGGCTCCAGTTCAATCACCTGGCTGATCTTTGTGGCGTGGATTACCTGGGGAAAAGGGACTGCCGATTTGAGGTAGTCTATAACCTCTATTCCATCCCCTTGAGACATTGGATTCGCCTTAGGGCCCAGGTTCCAGAAGAAGACTGCAAGATTGATTCGGTCACCTCCATCTGGATGGGTGCAAACTGGCATGAAAGGGAGTGCTACGACCTTTTTGGTATAGAGTTTATTGGCCATCCAGACCTTAAAAGGATATTGCTGCCCGAAGGCTGGGAAGGCCATCCCCTTAGAAAGGACTATCCGCTGGATGGAGGTGGAAAGAACTGGTCAGGGTACGAAGAAATTCGTAACAAGACCAAAGACCTTAGACAGTATGATTTTTACGGGAATTATCCTGACCCAACCAAGGTAAACGAGTTGAAAGATGTTGAAGGAAAAGATGGATAGTAACGAGAGTGCTGCCAGGGCCTTTGAGCCCTACGAAATCCAGATGGGTCCACAGCACCCTGCAACCCACGGAGTGCTCAAGCTGGACCTCGAACTTGATGGAGAGACCGTGATCGGTTGCAAGCCCACGGTTGGTTTTTTGCACAGGGGAGTGGAAAAGCTTTCTGAAAACCTGACCTATGCCCAGACACTGCCCCTGACCGACAGGCTCGACTACATCGCTTCCATGGCCAACAATGTAGTTTACAGCAATGCCGTTGAAACGCTTCTCGGGATAGAAGTGCCTGAGCGGGCAAAATTCATTCGCACCATGGTCATGGAAATGGCAAGGATCACAGGACATCTCCTGTGGCTTGCAACACACGCACTGGACATCGGCGCCATGACTGTTTTCCTCTATTGCTTCAGGGAAAGGGAACAGCTTCTGGACCTTTTTGAAGAGGTATGCGGGGCACGTCTTACCACGTCATATACCTGCATCGGAGGGGTGCGCCAGGATGTTACGGGCCACTTTCTGGAAACCCTCCATAAATTTACGGAAGAGTTTCCATCAAGGGTCAGGGAGTATGAAACCCTGATTGACCAGAATCGAATATGGCTTAAAAGGACCCAGGGGGTTGGGATTGTATCTGCGGAGGATGCTGTAAGCCTTGGACTTACAGGTCCGTCTTTAAGGGCATCTGGAGTTGATTATGACGTAAGAAAACACCTTCCCTTTGATGCCTATTCGGAAGTGGAATTTGAGGTCCCAATAGGGAAACGGGGCGATGTTTATGACAGATACCGGTGCAGGATGGAGGAACTGCTCCAGTCAAACGGCATAATCAGGCAGTGCATTGAGAAACTTCCTCCTGGACCCATAAAGGCCGACGACGCACCAGATCTGGTTATGCCCCTTAGCAAAAAATGTGTTTTGGCAGACGCAACCTTGACAAGCGGAGTCATAAAATTGGTCGAAGACCGTAAACACTATATGGAAGGGGATGTCTATGTCTCCGGGGAATGTCCAAAGGGAGAACTGGGCTTTTATTTTGTGAGTGACGGGAAGGGAAGGCCCTACAGGATGCATATCAGATCGCCCTCCTATATCCATATCGGGGCCTTGCCTTTTCTTTGTAAGGGTCAGATGGTGGCAGACGTTATTGCCATCATAGGAAGCCTAGACGTGGTTCTCGGAGAATGTGACAGGTAATGGTGAGGGATAGATGGAAATTTTGTGGATAATTCTGAAAATTGTAATTGTCTTTGCCGTATTGATGGTCCATGTGATGTATGCGACCTATTTTGAACGAAAGGTCATAGGTCACATGCAGGTCAGGATGGGACCGATGCGCGTGGGGCCCCACGGTATCCTTCAGCCCATTGCTGATGGTCTTAAGCTCTTTTTCAAGGAGGATGTCGTCCCTGAACAGGTGGACAAAAGGGTCTTTTATATAGCCCCGCTGATTTGCCTGATATCGGCCCTCAGTGCAGTTGCAGTTGTCCCTTTCTTTAAGGGTTTTGCAATAGCCAACATCAATATTGGCCTTTTGTATATCTTTGCCATGAGTTCTCTTGCCGCCTACGGAGTAGTCCTTGCAGGCTGGTCATCCAATTCGAAGTATCCGTTCCTTGGGGGGCTCAGGGCCTCTGCACAGGTAATCAGCTACGAGATAGCCATGGGGCTAAGTCTTGTGGGAGTAATGATGATGGCAGGCTCCCTGAACCTAACAGATATAGTCATGGCACAGTCCAGGAGCCCCTTCAAAATCTATCTAATCCCGCAATTCATCGGCTTTTTTGTCTTTTTGATCGCCATGTTTGCAGAGACCAACAGGACACCCTTTGACCTTCCAGAGGCAGAGCCTGAGCTTGTGGCTGGCTACTGCACCGAATATAGCGGAATGAGATTTGCGCTATTTTTCATGGCCGAATACATCGGCATGATAGTGATGTCCTGTGTGGGGGTGGTCTGTTTTCTTGGAGGCTGGAATGGCCCATTTGATGTCCCAGGCATTCCCTTTTTCTGGTTTATACTCAAGGTCTATCTTTTCATCTTTCTCTATTACTGGGTAAGGGCCACTCTTCCCAGATACAGATACGATCAACTCATGGCCCTTGGCTGGAAGGTTCTTATTCCACTGGCCCTTTTCAACATTTTGCTTACAGGCACCATGAAATCCATTTTGGGGTAAAAGGCAGGGATTATGGAAATACGTTACAAGACAAAAAAAGGATTACTGGAAAACATTCTTTTGCTCGAGATATTAAAGGGTCTGGGTCTTACCCTAAAAAGGCTTTTTTCAAGGTCTGTTACTATCCAGTATCCAAATGAGCGAAAGCCGCTTTTCCCGGGGTTTAGGGGAAAACATGCCCTCATAAGGGACCCTGTAACAGGCGATGCAAAGTGTGTTGCCTGCATGAGATGTGCATCAGTATGTCCAGCAAGGTGTATAACCATACGATTTGAAAGGGATGAAGAGACAAATGCAAGAAGGCTTACCAAGTACGAGATAGATTCATTGCGGTGCATTTTTTGCGGGTATTGTGAAGAGGTCTGCCCAGTAAATGCCCTGGTCCTGACAGAAGAATATGAATACTCGGGCTACACCAGGACTCCGTTTCTTTTTGACAAAGAAGGGCTTCTCAGGAACTGGGACGAATTTTTGGAGAAAAACCGTCTGGATGAAAAAAGATATCTCAATCCCTTTATGCGCCCTAGAGGGATTTCCGTTAAAGAGCTTCCTTCAGGAAAGAGGATTGATGTTCCAAAAGAGTGGACTCTTGAAGGCCAGGTGATCTGGAGAAACGGAAAGGCTGAAAGCGTTTCTGCCAGGGAGATATCCAGGGAGGAATAAATGGTCTATCTTTTATTTTTTTACTTTTCCATTGTGGTTATAGGCCTTGCCTATAAGGTAATTTCGGCAAAAAACCCGGTTCATGGCGTGCTTACCATGCTTGCCCTCTTTTTCCACATGGCAGGCTTCTATCTTCTTTTAAATGCCGAGTTTTTGGCCGCCGTCCAGGTAATTGTCTATTGCGGTGCCATACTGGTTCTCTATCTCTTCGTGCTCTTTCTGGTTGACATAAAGAGCGAGGTTAAAACAGGTCCTTTTATAAAAAATGGCGCAAAACTCGCCATACTTAGCTCCATTCTGTTGCTTTTGACCTTTCTAAGGGGTGTCAAGAACTTCAGCCTTGGCCCCCACGGCCATTTTACAATTGAAAGGGTGCAGGAAATTACCCATACCAAGGCCATTGGGCAGGAGGTCTTCACCACCTACATACTGCCCTTTGAGATTGCGGGCCTGATACTTCTTGTGGCTGTTATTGGGGGTCTTGCCCTGGCCAAAAGGGAAGCTGAAGGAAAGGAGGGCTGAAAAATGGTGCATCTAAGCTGGTACATGACGGTTTCTGCCATCCTTTTTTCCATGGGCGTCTTTGGTTTTTTGACAAGGCGAAACCTCATAATGATGCTTCTTTGCATTGAGCTCATGCTAAATGCCATAAATCTCAATCTCGTGGCCATTAGCCACTACATGGAAGATATGAGGGGACAGGTCCTTGTATTTTTCATTATTGCCGTCGCAGCAGCAGAGGCAGCTATAGGCCTTGGTCTTATAGTTACCCTTTTCCGAAACGTAAAAAGCGTTTACACAGAAGACCTCACTACCCTGAAAGGATAGAGCCATGAGTATCCCTGTTTTCATTCTCTTGATACCTTTCCTTCCCCTGGTATCCTTCGTATTTACAATCCTTTTTGGTAAAAGGTTCGGAGAAAAGGCTCACTGGCCTCCAATAATAGCGGTTTTTGCCTCCCTTTTTTGTGCACTTATTGCCTTTAACAAGGTGCTTCACGGGTTTCATCTAAACGAGGACCTTTACGTATGGTTTTCGTCTGGGCACTTCAAGGCATCTGTAGGGTTTTTAGTGGACGAGCTAACCGCTGTTATGCTCATAGTTGTTACAAGTGTCAGTGCCCTGGTTCATGTGTATTCTGTGGGCTACATGCACGGAGATACAGGTTACTACAGGTTTTTTTCCTATCTGAGCCTTTTCACCTTCTCCATGCTCATGCTGGTACTTGGCAACAATTTTTTACAACTGTATTTCGGCTGGGAGGCCGTGGGCCTTTCTTCATACCTTTTGATTGGTTTCTGGTTTGAGAAAAAGTCCGCCTCTGATGCGGGCAAGAAAGCATTTATCGTTAACAGGTTCGGGGATTTTGGATTTGGCCTTGGGATTTTCGTGGTTTTCCTGACCTTTGGATCCGTCCATTATGCCGATGTCTTTTCCCAGGTGAGTCAGGCAGTTGGAAAGGGCTTTGATTTCTTAGGGTTTCGTGTTGACGTTATAACCCTGATGGCAGTACTTCTTTTTTGCGGTGCTGTTGGAAAATCTGCCCAGATCCCGCTTCACGTCTGGCTTCCTGATGCAATGGAGGGCCCCACTCCTGTCAGTGCCCTTATACACGCGGCAACCATGGTCACTGCCGGTGTCTTTCTGGTTGCAAGGTGTCACCCAATTTACGATTTGTCACCCTTTGCCCTAAATTTGATAACCATAATAGGGGCTCTTACATGCCTTTTTGCCGCAACAATAGCCCTTGTCCAGGTGGATATAAAAAGGGTTATTGCATACTCCACAATCAGCCAGCTTGCCTACATGTTCATCGGTTGCGGCGTAAAGGCATATGGAGCAGGGATTTTTCACCTCTTTACCCATGCCTATTTTAAGGCCCTCCTATTTTTGGGGGCTGGAAGCGTGATACATGCCATGAGTGACGAGCAGGATATTAGAAAGATGGGAGGGCTTAAAAGCTATCTTCCCATTACCTATTTCACCTTCCTCCTGGCATCCCTGTCAATCTCTGGGATTCCTGGCTTTGCCGGCTTTTTCAGCAAGGATGAAATCCTTGCCATGGCCTTTGCTTCACCGGTTGGCGCAGGAAAAGTTGCCTGGTTTATAGGAACTGTTGTGGCAGGAATGACCGCCTTTTATTCATTCAGGCTCTTTTTTCTCACCTTTCATGGTGAATTCAGGGGGACAGATGAGCAAAGGCGCAAGCTTCATGAATCTCCCTTTTCAATGGCAATACCCCTGTCCCTCCTGGCCATTGGCTCTGTGGTTGCCGGCTGGGTAGGAGTGCCAGAGGTCCTTGGAGGTGAAAATGGCTGGGCCGAGTTTATCGGAAGGTGCCTTGGTCATCCACATGCCCACCTTTCTCATTCAGTTGAGTGGACCTTGATGATCATATCGGTTGCCGCTGGCGTAACCGGGATTTACCTGGCCTATCTCATGTACCTGAAGAGGCCAGAACTGCCTGTTTCCCTTTATGAAAAATTTCCGCGTGTCTATGAATGGCTATTTAACAAATACTATGTGGATGAATTTTATGGCTGGCTGATAGTCCAGCCCACCATAAGATGCGGCCGCTATGTCTTGAGAGGCTTTACAGACGGAAAGATAATCGAGGGCATTGTAAACGGTATCCCAAGGTTGATTGGAAAGTGCAGCAGCGGTCTTTCCGGGTTTCAGACCGGAAGGGTCCAGCAATATGCGGGAGTTATGGCCATTGGCGCATTTATTTTGCTTCTTTTTTTCATGTAATTAAGAGGGGAGGAATTGTTTCAAATGGAATATGGATTTCCAATACTTAGTTCCCTGATTTTTCTGCCAATTATTGGCGCAATAGGCATCCTGTTCATACCCAGGAAGGAAGAGCTGGAGGTAAAAAGGTTTGCCCTACTGGTTGCAGTGCTGGAATTTTTCCTTTCCCTTCCACTCTGGTTTGGATTTGACAAGGCAACCCACTTGATGCAGTTCGTGGAAAAGAGGGAATGGATTTCCTCTTGGAATGTCCAATATTACCTGGGAATCGATGGAATAAGCGTTCTTTTTATTCTTCTTTCCACCCTTATCACCATCTTGTGCATCCTGGTTTCCTGGACTGCAATCACAGATAAAATAAAGGAGTTTTTTGCAGCCCTCCTCTTCTTGGAAGGGGTGATGATAGGGGTTTTTTGCGCCCTTGACTTTTTCCTCTTTTACATATTCTGGGAGGCCATGCTGATCCCCATGTACCTGATTATTGGCGTATGGGGCGGCCCTGGAAGGCTTTACGCCACAATAAAATTCTTTCTCTATACACTTATTGGAAGTCTTTTGATGCTGGTAGGGATAATAATGCTCTATCTCAAGGGCGGGCACACCTTTGATATTTTGAAACTGGCATCAAACAATTATGACTTTAAATTCCAGATGATTCTTTTCTGGACCTTTTTTGCCGCCTTTGCAGTCAAGGTTCCCATGTGGCCGGTCCACACCTGGCTTCCGGATGCACACACAGAGGCTCCGGCAGCAGGCTCGGTCATTCTTGCCGGCATTTTGATCAAGATGGGGGCATACGGATTCTTGCGGTTTTCCATGCCAATTTGCCCGCAGGCAACCCAGGCAATGATGGTCCCAATGCTTGTCCTTTCAGTCATTGCCATAATCTACGGGGCTGTAATCTGCCTGGGCCAGGATGATATGAAAAGGCTCATTGCCTATAGCTCTGTAAGCCACATGGGCTTTGTCACCCTAGGCATCTTTGCCCTAAATTACCAGGGCCTTGAAGGCGCAATTCTCCAGATGATAAATCACGGGGTGGTTACGGGGGCATTATTTCTTTCCGTGGGTATCATATATGAACAAACCCATACCAGGGAGATCTCAGATTACGGCGGACTTGCAACCGTAACCCCGATATTTGCCGGCTTTTTCCTGGTCTTTACCCTGGCATCAATAGGCTTTCCAAGCCTCAACGGGTTTGTTGGTGAATTTCTGATACTCCTGGGCGGTTTTGCGGCAAAGACATGGGCAGGTTTTTTGGGAGCCACAGGAATAATAATTGGAGCAGGATACATGTTATGGCTCTATCAAAGGGTATTTTTCATGAAGGTGAATGAAAAGGTGGCAGGTGTGCGTGATATAAATTTACGGGAGATCATTACCCTTCTTCCAATGCTCATCTTGATCTTCTGGATAGGTATATTTCCAAATAACTTTTTAAGCTACATGCATGTGTCTGTTACCCACCTGCTGGATCAGGTAAATCAAAATTCCGGCCTTGTGCAGACAGGCCCCCAGGCATTTTTGGAAACTGCTATAAGGCTCATAGGAGGTTAGAACCAAGATGTCAAATACCTTCCTTTTCCCGGTTGTTTCACCCTTAGGCCCTGAGATTTTCCTGGCAGCCGTTGCCTGCTGCCTGGTAATATTTGACTCCCTTTTCAAGGAGCAAAGAAACATTTTTCCGGTAATTTCCATTACAGGCGCAACTGTTACCACCTTAATGGTTGCAAGCTCCAAGGGGCTTGGTTTTTCCGGAATGTATAACGTGGATGGCTTCAGTGTCTTTTTTAAGATTATATGTCTTCTTGCCCTGATCTTTACCGTCCTGATGTCCCACAATCATTTGAAGGTTCTCGGTGTTAAAAGGGAAGGAGAATATTACAGCCTCATGCTTTTTGCCTGTATAGGCATGATGGTAATGGCCTCTGCCCTTGATCTTATTGTTCTCTATCTTGGCCTGGAACTTATGGCCCTTAGCGTATATTGCCTGGTTGGAATTCAGAAAAAGGACAAAAGGGCAAGCGAGGCTGCCATAAAATATTTTTTACTTGGGGCCTTTGCATCATGCCTTTTTTTATTCGGGCTTTCCTATATCTATGGTGCTACAGGCACAACATCGTTACCGGTGGTAACCAGTTTTTTGACAGGTGAAGGCATTAAATCAAATCCGGCCTTTTTGCTAGGTCTTGGCCTTGTACTGATTGCCTTTTCCTTTAAGGTGGCTGCCGCGCCATTTCACATGTGGACCCCGGATGCATACGAGGGCGCAATGACGCCGGTAACCGGCTTCATGTCAGTTGCTCCAAAGGCAGCCGGGTTTGCAGCCCTTTCAAGGCTTCTGTTCGAGGCCTTTCCCGCACTTCATGGCAACTGGGTATTGCCTTTTGAGATAATGATCTTTTTGACCATGGCCATTGGGAATATTACTGCCATTAGCCAGGTTTCCATAAAAAGGATGCTTGCCTATTCGTCCATTGCACATGCAGGCTATGCCCTTTTGGGCCTTCTGCCCGGGACTGCCCAGGGTGTTTCCGCCACCATGAACTACCTTTTCATTTATCTTTTCATGAATATGGGCGCCTTTGCGGTAATAGTTCTTTTGCAGCAGAAGGGACTGGCAGGTGAAAGGCTTGAAGATTACAAGGGGCTTGCAAAAAGCCATCCTGTTGCAGCAGGGCTCATGCTTGTCTTCATGTTTTCCCTAACTGGCATTCCGCCAACAGCAGGCTTTATTGGCAAGTTCAACTTGTTCGTGGCCGCCTTAAATGCCGGTTATACAGGCATGGTGATCTGGGCAGTGATCTTTAGCGCAATCTCGGCATATTTTTACCTGAGGGTTGTGATGCTCATGTACATGCACGAGCCTCAAAAAGAGGTGGCCATTGTACGCTCAGGTGCGCTCTCGGCTGTTCTTGTCATGACCCTTGCAGGCGTTTTGATCATTGGGATTTATCCCAATGATCTTTTGCACCTTGCAGGCATGATCTTTGGCAAGTAAAAAAGCGTTTTTATCCTTCTAGAACCCTTCTACATGCCCTGGCAAAGTCTTCAGGGAAGTGACCGGTTATCCACCTTCCCTGCTGCTCGCTGAAGGCCCCAGGGGATTGGGGATGTTTTGGCAAAAAGGAGTACATGAGCCTTTGGTCAGAGCTTGAAAAGAACCTTTTTGAAATTTCAAAGGAGGTTATCATCCTTGCTCCAAGTCCTGCCAGTGCCCTTACTGCCTTTAATATGGCCAGATCAATGCTCCTTCTTGTATCAAGGTCTGCTTCAAGTATGTTTCCTACAGGTTTAAGGCACAAAAGCTGTAATTCCCCTTGAGAACGCTGGGCCTTTGGCGCAAAAAGTATCACATTTTCATCCCTAAAGACTGTCAATTCACCGCTGATGTCACTTCTTTCATCAATCCTTTTGTTGGATTCTATTGCCCTTATAAGACAGGTAAAAAAGGAACGGCCAAATTCTTTTTTGTATTGGGTGGTAAACGCCTCTACACTATCTCCTATCGCATAGGTGGGGAACTCATTTCTTGATGAAATCTCAAGGGATGTATCCGGTATGAGGGCAAATTGCTGATGTATCTGCTGGTGGGATGCATTGAGTCTAAATCCCGAGGGGCTGAAATCATAGCCAAAGTTCCAGCCCCAAAGGGTTGCACTGAATCTAAGATCCTTTTTTGCTTTTCCTCCCTTTATTTCTTCCAGAATCTTTAATCTAATCTCTTCAAGCTCCTTTTCCGAAAAAAGCCCCCTTTTTTTCAGATTATTCCCAAGCTCCACAAGAAGGGTAGTGAATATCCTCTGGTAATAAAGGTGCCTAAGCCCCCTTATATCCTTTTCATCAAGCGTATCTACAGAATATCTTACAGCATCCTGGGCCATATTGGCAGCAAAATGCCCCCAGGGTATATAGCTATTGGCCCTTAGATATTCCCAGATGTGACCCCTTTTCTTGTCAATGAATTCTCCTACAATTGGGCTTAATCCTTGGATGCCAGGGTTTAAAAGGAGAAGTCTTTTAAGATAATCGGGCAGAAAGGGATTGTTGCCCAGTGTTTCATAAAGGTCGTGGTCAAGTATCCTTGGCCTGACCCTTCCATTTTCATCACTTTCATATTTTAGACCTGTGATTTTCCCTTTTCTGTCCCGCATAAATTCAGCACAGAGGGGCAAAAGTTTTTTCAGTATCCTCGGGTCCTTACAGGTTTGTGCAATTGCTAGGATAACTGGGCGTGGGATGTCTTTTATATCAAGTTTAAAAAACTCATCCCAATTTTCAAAATTGCACTCCCCTTTTGGTTCAAAACTTATTGGAATATCCCTTTTTGAATTTTCCCTGGCAATATCTCCAAGAATAAATGTGGCCCCCAAGAATGGAAAGGCATTTGGTATTTCAAAGATGGGCTGTGCCTTGTCAACATGGATATCTCCCTTTGGGAAATTGGCAAGGTTTTGAACCATACTTCCATCTTCCAACTGTCCAAGGTCTAAAACTGTTTCGTTCAGCCTGTGGTTTAGAACGTGATAGCTTGGAAGGTGGCATGAGACCAAAAAGTATCCGTCAGGGTGTACGCAGGTTTTGACCAGTCGGTTCAAGTTGTTACCTCCTTAGAAATTCAAGGGAATAATAAACTGTTTTTTAAAAAATGAAATAACAAGAGTCGGAGAATGGACTGGAAAACTTGCCGGCAATAGGAATGAAAGGGTAAAGGTTATTTTTAACGGTAAATTGATGAGAAATTTTCTTAAAGGCCAAAGAGAAATGGCAAACTGGCCCAATTTATGCTAAAATTTTTAAAATATGAATCTTTCAGGCTCTTTTTTATAAAGAGTGCTTTTGTCTAAAAAGGGGTCTTTTTATGGAAAATGCTGCATTGGAGACCAGGGTCAAAAATCTAGAAAACGATATCACCGATCTCAAGTTGGTTTTGCGGGATTTTATACTCCACACCGAAAGTGCATTTCTCAGATTGGAAACCGAGATGCGGGAGTTCAAAGATGAGATGCGAGATTTCAAGGACGAGATGTTGGTTTGGCGACAGGAGGTTGATAAAGAACGGAAAGAGATGAATCGAAAGTGGGGAGATATAGCCAATAAAATGGGGACCCTGGTTGAAGATATATTTGCTCCTGGTGTGCTAGATATTGCCAAAAAGTATTTTGGTTGCCAAGAACTAGAAGATTATATGGTCAGGCGTATCAGGAAGAAGCCTGGCTCCAAGGGTGAAAGAAGGGAATTTGATATTATAGCCGTTTGCCAGGACAAAGTTATCCTGGTTGATGTCAAATCCACTGTAAGGCCTGTTTATATTGACAATTTTGAAGAGTTGGTAAAATCGGGCCTTTTTTTTGAGTTTTTCCCAGAGTACAAGGATAAAAAATTGATTCCCATTTTTGCCTCTCTTTACCTTTCTGATGAGGAGATAAAGGACCTTACAAAAAGGGGCCTTTATGCCATGGCAATGAGTTCCGATGCAGTGGATATTTTGAATTTTGATGAAGTAAAAAATTAACTGTGATATTTCAAAAAAGGTGTTCAAGGAGCTTTGAGGGTCCTTGAACTCCCTCGCTTTAGAATTTTTTATGCTTTTTTCTTCTTTTTTAGCCTAAAGAGAGAAACTAATCCAGTTCCTAAAAGAAAAATGGAGGCAGGTTCAGGGACTGGAGTAGCCGGATGGGCTTCGAATTTGTGGTTATCTATACTAGCCCAATTAACGATATATGTTCCTTCTTTTGTTATACCTGCCGTATAGGAATCAATTCCTAGAAGATATGTCCTCATTGGGTCAAGTGTAAGAGTTGATGAATAGTTACCACTTAGATTATAGCCTCCAGACCAATTATCTATACTTATATTATAATCCCAAATACCTGGCTGAGGTGGACCTATATGCCGAGTATTACTTGAGCCATCATTATTTTGGGATAATTCATCATAATAAAAAATTGTTGGATTATTTGGGTCTGTACAGTCAATTAGGCTAAAGGCAACCTTTGATGTATTAGGTACATTGTTTTTTCTGTAAAAAGAAAGATTTTAAAAGAAATATCCAACTGATTTACATTTGTAAATGGATCTGAAACAGCGTTAATAAAAGCCACATCCATTCCGTAATCTAATAAATTTGGATTTTGGTCATCGATGGAACGTCCGAAAACAGAAAAAAGGGTTTGAGTGTCACCACGTAACCAAATAAGTTGATTACTTGTATCTAATTTAAAATTAATTGGTAACGTCTGCTGGTATGGATATTGAGGAATAAGGTCAGGAGCAGGTGGAAAAGGTGGAAGGCTTGTCCCAAATCCTGTGGAAGAATTAAAAGAAAAGCTCCCTCCCACTAAATTTATTGGGTAGGCAAAAGCAAAATTATTTGCTACTACTAAGCAAGCAAGTCCTTTTTGTCTTCATAATACGAATTACCCTCCTTCAATTAAAATTTGGCTATTATAGTTAACTTAACCCAATACACCCAGAAAAAATTTTCTTCAAGAAAGCAATAAAAATACCAAAATTTATCAGGGATCACCTAAAAAATAGGAATATTTCAGGCTTAAAAAGAAGATTTTTCGTTAGTAGGAGAAAAATTTTTCTCAAAAAAGGAAAAATTTTTCCTTCTCCCCCAACGGAAATTTATTTCAAATCTTAACCTTTTGCTTTTAGTCCCTTTATGGATTATTGTCATGACAAAAAGGCCTGGAGGCTTTTTAGTTGGACTTTCACAAAAAGGCTTTAATTTCTTTTTTTGTCCCATTTTTTATCGTCTTTTTTGCAGTTCTTTCCTTTAGTAGTAGCAGTCTATCTAGGTTCATAACGGATCTTTCGCCAATTTATGCCGGTGCCACAAAGGCAGAAGACGGTAATTTTATCCTAAATGTTGGTTCATCTAATGGGCTTAAAGCTGGAGATATATTTTCTATTATTTCAAAAGGAGAGCCCTTTTATGCACAAAACACAAAAAAGATAATTGGCTACAGGGAAAAGGTTGTATCCAAATGCCAGGTTATTAATCTTTCATATAAAAGTGCCATTTGCAAACCATATCTAGACCTTTTTGAAGTAAAAGGCCAGTTAAGAGCCATTCGTTTTTCAAACATAAAGGCGGCCTTTTTCGTAAATGGCCGTCTCTCCTATCCAGAGCTTATAAATGGAGCCCTGAGCGAGCTTTTACCAAATATTGAGTGGCTTGAACCGGCAAGTGGCCCCGTGCCTGTGGCTTCGTCCTCATCCATGTCTGCATTTGGCCTTGATATGATTGTGGAACTTGGGTATGGAAAGTTAAAGGTCTTTGGACCAGGTTATCAGCTTATAAGAGAATATGAAATCGATTTAACCCGGCCTTTTGTATCAGGTAAACAACCTAAAGAATTACAGGGACATGTGGAGGGGGCCAGTGAATTTCCCTTTGAGCCCCTGGTTGATTTTTCGAGGGCAAAGGTAAAGGGCACCCTAAATGAAAAGGTTCTTCAGCTAGAAGTGATTGATTTAGATGGGGATGGAAATTATGAAGTCGTATATCTTTTAAAGGATCGTATCCTTATCTCCCCCTATATGCATTCAGGCAGCCTTTTAGGCTTTAAGGTGGATGATTTTGAGGCCGCTTGTAATTTTTCCCTTTTTCCAGGAAAGGGCTGGTTAAGTCTAAATGTAAGCCTTGATGATGCAGGTCTTGATTCAAGGCTATTTAATTATGACAATGACAAGCTGCAATTGATCCAAGAGGGTATAAACCTGTGGCTTCAGTTTATAAGTCAAGGGTGCAAGTTTAAAGAGGTTCGGTTCGTTGGACAGTCCTTTGAACGTATGAGGATGAGGGGGCAGAATTTTTTTCAACTGTTTCCAACTGAAAAAGGGATCGAATATGGAGACAACCTGTATTACCCAAGTGACTTCAGTATCCAGTCGGCCACTACCATTCCCTTTAAAGACAATTGTGCCCTCTTTTATGTGAGCTTTGATGGTTTTTTAAAGGTCTATTTAAGAGGCTCTCACATTTGGACGTCACTTTGGCCTATTGTTGAAGAGGTTAAAGGATGCGGACCTCAAAGGGTATCATTTGTCAAGTTAGGGGATTATATTCTATTTTCAGGACTTATTAAAAAGGGGGCAACTGGTTCAAATAACGGCTATGGACTTTTTGTGCTAAATCCCAAAAATGGGCTTGATTTTAAAAGGATTGATGTCAATCTTTCGGGACGAATAAATGGAATGAGCCTTTTAGGGCAAAATAGGTTACTTATTGGGGTAAGCCAGAACATAAAAAACAAGCCAAAGACCATTCTTTATGAATTTGATGCCAAAAAGATACTTGAAAAGATAAAAGGAACTTATGAAGAGTCTAGTAACTGAAAACCATCAGGTATTTGCTACCAAAGGGCCTAAGAAGTGCCATATAATCACATTTGGCTGCCAGATGAATGAATATGATTCTAAAACCATGGCCCAGCTTCTTATGGATGATTATCAGCAGACGCCCTTTTTAGAAGAAGCAGACCTTATTCTTATAAATACCTGTTCCATAAGAGAAAAGGCAGAGCACAAGCTTTATAGCCTTCTTGGAAGGCTTAAAAGGCTAAAAAAGAGAAATCCAACTCTAAAAATTGGCGTTTGCGGTTGTGTTGCTCAACAGCTTGGAGAAAGGCTATTCGAAAGAATGCCCCATGTGGATTTGGTCATCGGGCCTCAGGGCCTTTATAGGCTTCCTGTTCTTTTAAAAACCTTAGAGGAAGGGGAAAAACATATAAGTGATACCACCTTAAGGGATGATTTTGACATCCCCTTCATTGACGCACCACTTCCAAGGGTGGGTGATGTCAGGGCCTATGTGACCATAATGCAAGGGTGCAATAACTTTTGCACCTATTGCATTGTTCCATATGTCCGTGGAAGGGAGGTGAGCAGGCCCTCTGAACATATCATGAGGGAAATTGAGGGGCTTATTGAACAGGGGGTTAAAGATATAACCCTTCTGGGACAAAATGTTAATTCCTATGGAAGAGGGCTTAATGAAGATATAGATTTCCCAGGGCTTTTAAAGAAAATAGAAAAGGCCTTTGGGAAGGATATTAGGCTTCGATTTACCACAAGCCATCCAAAGGATCTCTCTGATGAACTGATTGACTGTTTTAAGGAGCTTCAAAGCCTTTGTGAGCATTTGCATCTTCCGGTTCAATCAGGCTCAAACGCAGTCCTTAAGCGTATGAATAGACACTACACCATTGAAGCATACCTTGAAAAGCTTGAGAAGCTTAGGTCTTTATGCCCCGTAATTACCATTACTACCGATTTAATTGTTGGTTTTCCTGGTGAAAGCAAAAAAGATTTTGAAAAAACCATGGAGCTTCTTAAAAAGGTGCGCTACGATCAGGCCTTTGCATTTAAATATTCTGAAAGGCCGGGGACACCTGCGGTTAATTTTGGCCAAAAGGTGCCTGAAGAAGAAAAATCAAAGAGGTTAAACGAGCTCCTTGAGCTTCAAAACCAGATTGGTCTTGAGCAATACAAGAAATTAGAGGGAAAAGTTGTGGAGGTTCTTGTTGAAGGAGTTAAGGGAGATCAGCTAGTTGGAAGAACCCGGGGCAATCATATAGTAAATATTGAAGGTGAACAAGAACTTGTGGGAAGAAGAATGAATGTTTACATTGAAAGGGCATGCCATCATTCCTTAAATGGTAAGGTCATGCATTAGACGAGGTAGGAATAACATGAATGCTGTAAAAATGATAATACATGCCATCACCTTGGACCCCCAGTCCAATTCTCCCATATTGATTTTAAAGGAGGAAAATGGAGAAAGGACCCTTCCAATTTGGATTGGCCTTCTTGAGGCTACTGCTATAGCCACTGAGATGGAAAAACTTGAGTTTGCAAGGCCTATGACACACGATCTCGCAGTAAATCTTTTAAAGGCAGCAGGCATAAGGCTTGTAAGGGTGGATGTTACAGAGCTAAAGGACAATACCTATTACGCAGAAATAACCCTTGATACAGGGGAAAAAGTCGTTCGTGTTGATTCACGACCAAGTGATGCCATTGCCCTGGCACTTAGGGCCGATGCGGACATCTTTGTAAATGAAGAGGTCCTTAACAGTGCAACAAAGATGGAAAAAGAACCTACAATAATGACAGGGCAAGACAAGGAAAAGGATAAGGACAAGTGGAGCAAGATACTGGAAGATCTTGACCCAAGTGCATTTAAGTACAAGATGTGATTAATTAAACGGCCTTTCCCCTTGGATTAATGGACTTCAAAAACAAGGTTTGACCAGAAACCTCCGCATGTCTCTCTACTGTTTCCGCTGCATCTCATAATACAGTTATTTGCCCTTCCGTATTTTCCATAGGAGTTTCCGCAAAAGCACTGGCTTCCATACTGTACCCCTGCATATTTAAAGCCTTTATTTCCACAAATAGTAATGCACTTTCTCTGGGTCATGTTGGGAGCGGAAACAAAGTAACCATTTAGATCCCTGTTAGGGTTGTCCTTGAAACAGCCAAGGTTTTTTCCAGTGTGAATGCGTGTTTTTGGCCTCAATTTAGATGAATTTCCGGGAGATGTTGAACTCCTAAGCTCATAAATATCGTTTGCCCAGAATCCACCGCATATCTCATTGGGATTTCCATTGCATTTCATATTGCAGTTATTTGCCCTTCCATATTTTCCATAGGAATTTCCGCAAAAGCACTGACTTCCATATTGCACCCCGGCGTATCTGAATCCCCTTGAATTACAAAAAGAAATGCATTTTTCAATAGTCACTGGAGCTCCCTTGTTGGCACCCCAGCCTGGAAAGGCAGCTCCATTTAAGTCTCGTCCCCTAAGTCCGAAGGGATCACCTTGATCCTTAAAACAACCAAGTCTTCTGGCGTTGGGAGATGGGCGTGGTGGATTTTGACCTGTGCCAAAAATTAAATTTGCCCAGAACCCACCACAGATTTCATTGGCGTTGCCACTACATTTCATATTACAACTGTTTGATTTACCGTATTTTCCATATGAATTTCCGCAAAAGCACTGACTTCCATATTGCACCCCTGCGTATTTAAAGCCCTTATTTCTGCAAATGGAAATACACTTTTCATGAGTCATGTCTGCCGATGATATAAAGAATCCGTCAAGGTCCCTTGCCCGGTCATCCCTAAAACAACCAAAGTTATTTTTCCCCGGGCGGACTGGGAACTTTGTTTTTACGCCTGAAACACAATTGGGATTTTTGGATGGAGGTGGAACTGTATCCTTAAGCCAGCATTTAGGAAGAGGTCCCTGAAAGGTATTCGGTTTTACAAAGGTCCAGGCCTTACATTTTGGTTCGGAGAGGCAAATTTGCATACATCTTTTTGGATCATTTACCTTAAGGTCCACATTTCTATAGTCATGTCCCATCCTATCTATTCCATATTCTATTGAGCTGAAACTACCTTTATTTGAATAGGCTGGCCTTAACCGATTTAAAACCTTATTTAAGGCACTTATTTCATCCATTAATACCTTAACTCTAGCCTCTCCACAAAAACACTGATCAATATTTTGATTACCTGTGATTACTTTTGGAGGGCATTTGTATCCATAAATGGCATAGCCATTTACCCCGCGTTCTCCTTTTTTGACTCGTGAAAGTTCTGCCTTTTTGGCCCTTATAAGTTGCTGAATATCTTGACATTTGGGATTTATGGCAAAAGAAAGATTTGGGAAAAGAAAAAGTATAAGAAGTGCAAAAAGAATCTTTTTCATTATCTTTCTCCTCAAGTACCTTTGGCTGAGATATTATAATTCATAAATCGTCTATTTAAAGTGTCCTGTATCTATCAACTTTAATAATCCGGATATTAAAGATCCCATACCAATTGACTAAGGCCCCCTTGGCTTTTATCTTGGCTGCCAAAAAAGGGGGGCCTTTTTATGCCAATGTTTGATCTCCACTGCCACAGTCTATTTAGTGATGGCGAGCTTCTTCCCTCTGAACTTGTAAGAAGGCTTGAGGTCAAGGGTTATGATGCAGTATGCATAACCGATCATGCAGATGAATCCAATATGGCCTTTATCATTGGTGAGATGCAAAGGGTCATTGAAAAGATAAATAGGTATTCAAAAACAAAACTCATATGTGGCATAGAGCTTACCCATGTCCATCCCAAAAGGATAAAAGAACTTACAGTAGAGGCAAGGGCCCTAGGAGCAAAGATAGTTGTCTGTCACGGAGAGACCATTGTTGAGCCTGTAATCCCAGGGACAAACAGGGCGGCCATTGAGGCAGGCGTGGATATCCTTGCACACCCTGGCATGATTTCAGAAGAAGATGTGGAACTTGCAGTCAAAAATGGCGTAAGGCTTGAGCTTTCTGGAAGAAAGGGACATAGCCTTGCAAATGGCCATGTTGCAAGGCTTTCCAGGAAAAAAGGCGCAAACCTTGTCATAAATTCAGACGGACATGCCCCGGAAGATTTCATGGAAAAGGAGCGTGGAAGGCTTGTTGGCATGGGGGCAGGCCTTTCAAGGGACGAGGTCGAAAAGATTTACAGGGATAACTTTGAGTGGGTAAAGGGGCTCATGAGCTAGTTAGGGCATGTTCTTCAATGTAGCCCTTTACCCTTTCAATTGAAGGCGGAAGGACCTCGAATCTTCTTGGAAGCCCTTCAAGGGCCTTCATGGAATCTGGCATATCTGGTTTTCTGTTAATTGCCCTTTCAACTGCCTCTGGAAACTTGCATGGATGGGCTGTTGCAAGGCAAATTATCTGCGCATTCCCCCTTTCTTTAAGAAATTTTTTAGCTGCCCCAACCCCCACGGCAGTATGGGGGTCAAGGATGTATCCTGTTTCTTTATAAAAGCCTGAGATTAAATCCATTGTCTCCTTCTGGGTTATTGAATAGGAAGAAAAATCCCTTTGGGCCTCCCTGACCTCATCATTAGAAAAGGTGATCTCTCCACTTTTTTCAAATTCCTCCATTGCCTCTTTCACCCTTTGGTGGTCCTTTCCATAAAGATAAAAGAGATATCTTTCGAAATTGCTGGCTATCTGTATATCCATTGACGGGCTGATGGTCTGAACCACGGTTCCACGCCTATAAATCCCCTCATTTACAAATCGAGTCAGGATATCATTTTCATTTGTGGCAAGGATGAGCCCCCTTATCAAATCCCCCAATAGCCTTTTTGCCACATAACCTGCAAAGATATCACCAAAGTTTCCGGTAGGGACAGAAAAGATCACCTCCATGATACCCTCTTTCTTTAACTTCACGGCTGCATAGACATAATATACTACCTGTGCCAGGACCCTTGCCCAGTTTATGGAGTTTATGGCGCCAAGTCTATAGCGTTCCTTAAAGGAAAGGTCATTAAATATGGTCTTTACAATGGCCTGACAATCATCAAAGGTTCCTTCAATGGCAAGGTTAAAGCAGTTTTTGTCTTGAACTGTTGTCATTTGTAGGGCCTGCATCCGGCTTACCCTTCCAAGGGGGTGAAGGATAAAGATATTTATGTTTTTCTTGCCCTTAACCCCGTATATTGCCGCACTTCCAGTATCACCAGAGGTAGCCCCAAGGATGTTCATAAAGGAGTTGTCCTTTGATAAAAGATATGAAAAGAGATTTCCCAAAAATTGCAAGGCCACATCCTTGAATGCAAGGGTAGGGCCATGAAAAAGCTCCAGGATATAAATTCCATCCTTTTTTATAAGTGGGGTTACTTCTTTGGTGTCAAAGGTTTTGTAAGAAATTTCGATGAGCCTTTTTAAGTCTTCGGGCTCAATATCATCTATAAATAGGGACATTATCCTGAAAGCAACCTCATTGTAAGAAAGGTCTTCAAGGTTTTTTATTTCATCTCTTGAAAGGACGGGAAGCCTTTCTGGAAGGATTAGCCCCCCGTCTGATGAAAGGCCCATCATCACTGCTTGGCTGAATGGAATTGGCGAAATTCCGCCTCTTGTGCTGATATATTTCATGCTGGTTTCCTTTTATTTTATTGGTTCAAGGATTATCCTGTGTTTTAAAAGGTCAATGGTCTTTATCCTTGCTGGAATTGTTTCAGGAGATTCAAAGAACCCCTGTATTTTTACTCCCTTTTTTACAGGTTCAACAAGGATAACATCCCTTTTTATCTCCTTTTCTTCTCCGTTTTCAATGAGAAATACCGAGGATTGACACATTTTCTTTACCTCTAATTTTCGCCTTGACTTAGTTAATGGCCAAAAATATAACTAACTATAAATAAAACCTTTTCAAATTTTTGTTTTTATTTTTCCACCAATTTAATTCAAATATATAAAAAAGGGAATTGAAAGGAGCTTAAAAATGTCAAGGGCAATAAGGGCAATAGATTCCATGGAAATTCTGGATTCAAGGGGTAATCCAACTATAAGGACATTTGTGGAGCTTGAAGATGGCACAGTTGGAGTTGCTTCTGTGCCGTCAGGGGCCTCCACTGGAGAAAACGAGGCCCTTGAACTAAGGGATGGTGATCCAAAAAGATTTGGCGGCAAGGGCGTTTTAAAGGCAGTGGCCAATGTAAAGGAGGTTATTGCACCAAGGCTTAAGGGCATAGATCCAATAAGGCAACAGGAAATCGACCAGATAATGATTGAGCTTGATAGCACAAAGTTTAAGAAAAACCTTGGGGCAAATGCAATCCTTTCCGTATCAATGGCTGTTTGCAGGGCTGCTGCCAAAAGCCTTGGCCTTCCCCTTTATGAATATATTGGAGGTTGTTCTGCCAACAGGCTTCCTGTACCCATGCTAAATGTTTTAAATGGTGGCGCCCATGCAGACAGCAGTGTTGATTTTCAAGAATTTATGATAGTCCCCCTTGGGGCTCCCACCTTTACCGAGGCCATGAGATATGCAGCAGAGACCTTTCATGCACTAAAAAAGATACTTAAGGAAAAGGGTCATGCCACCTCTGTGGGGGATGAAGGAGGCTTTGCACCAAATACCCTAAAGTCCAATGAGGAGCCCTGCGAGCTCATTGTTGAGGCCATTGAAAAGGCCGGATACAGGCCAGGAGAGGATATAGCCATTGCTCTTGATCCTGCGGCAAGCTCTTTTTATAAGGATGGGAAATACGTCCTCAGCCGCTCAGGTGCTGGTGAAAAGACCAGTGATGAAATCATAGAGATTCTTAAGGATTGGGTCTCTAAATACCCCATAGTTTCAATTGAAGACGGCCTAGGAGAGGAAGACTGGGATGGGTTCAAAAAATTGACCCAGGAGATTGGTGACAAGATCCAGATCGTAGGTGATGATATCTTTGTCACCAATACAGAGTTCATCAAAAAGGGAATCGAGCTTGGGACCGCAAATTCTGTGTTGATCAAGCTCAACCAGATTGGAAGTGTCAGCGAGACCGTTGAGGCCATAAGGCTTTGCAGGGAGGCAGGCTGGACCTATGTGGTCTCCCACCGCTCCGGCGAGACCGAGGATGACTTTATTGCAGATTTTACTGTTGCAATGGATGGCAGGCAAATAAAGACAGGTTCCACATGTAGAAGCGAGCGTCTTTGCAAATATAACCGCCTTATGGAAATAGAACGGGAGCTTGGAAAGGCCGCTCGCTATGAAAATCCATATTCTTAAAAAGAGTTGCCTATAAAGCTACTAGTGCAGGTGGTAGATTTTGCCACCTGTTTTTTTGTCTTTTTAATGTAAGAACCCGGTCGAGTGCCATTCAATTTATTGACAATAAACCGTTTGGTATTTATAGAAATTGTGTCGGGACGTGGCTCAGTCTGGTAGAGCACAGCGTTCGGGACGCTGGGGTCGGAGGTTCAAATCCTCTCGTCCCGACCAAAATTGTTTTTCCCTCCATTTGGTAGCTATTTAGCTAAAGAAAATTCTTTTAGTCCCAAAACCAAATTTTTATTTGCCTCAAATCCCATACCTTTTTAGAATCCCGTGATTAACTATTCTTTCAAGAAGGCGTAGAAATGGGTGATCTTAATACCTCCTCAAAGGCACGGTCTGTAATCTTCCCAGCCCTTGTCCTCATAGCCGGATTTGTCCTGATCCTAATGGCCATGAGCCTTTTCAAATACTACAAAATGAAGGGCTCTTTTTTAAGGGATCAGCTTTCTTCCCTGGCAGAAAAGGAATTTCAAAAGGTTGACTCCCTTTTTAAGGAGATAAATGGAAAGCTTTTGGTCATTAGAGACATGGGCAAGAATCAGGCAATAGAACTTTCCGATGTGAAGGGCCTTAATAGGAAGTTTGTGGCCTTTATGAAAAACCAGGACATCTTTTCAGGCGTGGTTCTGGCAGATGAAAAGGGAGATGAATACTACCTTTATAAAAAAGACGGGAGATGGATTTCACGGATTGGAAGGCCGTCAAAAAAAGGATTTGAATTTACATATTTTGAGTGGAACCCACCAAATGAACTAAAAAAGATAGAAGTTAAAAGGTCAGATCATGATCCCAGAAAACGCCCCTGGTTTCAAAATGCCCGTAAAAACCCAGGTATCCCTTGCTGGTCAACTGTTTACAGGTTCTTTGAAAAAAAGGCCATGGGTATTACCGTATCAATCGGCTGGAATTCAAAGGAAAAGGGCCTTATGGTCTGCGGGCTGGATATATCTTTAAAAAGGTTTCAGAAATTGCTTAAACTTGATGAAAAAAAGACTAAAAACGGCCTGTTGCTGCTTATAAATACCAGGGCAGGTTTTTATTTATCAAGCAAAAGGGCAGGAAGGATATCTGACATATCAAGTGAAGAATCTTCGATAATTAAGATCTTGTTGTCAAAAATCCAGAAAAATCAAAGAAAAATAGATGCCATTCAAATAGGAGATGACAGGTGGCTTTGTTCCTTAAGGGCCTTTTCCAGTAAAAATTCAGGTTTTTTTATGGCCCTTGCTGTCCCTGAATCCGAGCTTGCCAGCGGATTAAAAAGGGGCCTATTTCATCCAGATGCCACTGAGATACTTGTTGCTGTCATAGGTGCGGTTTTGCTCTTTGGGCTTTTGTGGAAACTTGGTCTTTTGGATCGGTTCGGGAAGGGGATAAGAGAGCCTGCCATATTGAGGGTTAAAAGGTATCTAGACCAAGGCGAAGGTCCAAGGGTGGAATTTAAATCCACTGTTAGAAAAAATTTAAAGACAGGAAAGCCGGGTAAGGAGATAGAGCTTTCCTGGCTTAAGGCAGTAGTTGCCTTTTTGAATTCAAATGGCGGTGCCCTTTTAATCGGGGTGGATGATTCTGGAAGGATAGTCGGCATTAAAGAGGACGGCTTTGAAAATGAGGATAAGTGCCTTTTACATATAAAAAATTTGATAAATCAGCATATTGGCCCTGAATTTTCAAGCTTTATCCATGTAAAGGCTGTGGATATAGATCCGGAAACTGTGATTCTTATTGAGTGCGATATGGCAAGGTTTCCTGTTTTTCTTAAAATCGGGAAAAATGAGGAGTTTTATGTGCGATCCGGCCCTTCTTCCATGAAGCTTTCCCCGAGTCAGATGATAAGCTATATCTTTCAGAATAAGAAAAGATATAAGGACCTTAAGGGAAGGGGATAACATGTCAAAAAAGGCAGACAATCTTTTGGAAAACAATGAAAAGGGTCTTCCCTGGCAAAGGCCAAAGCCAAGGGAAGAGGACCCTGGCGCCTATCAACTTGTAAAAAGGATAATGGAGGACCCTGGTTATCGTCTTGCCGAGGAAGATATTGATTTTATACGGTCTTCAAAGACAAGGGGGATAAGGCTTCAGCTTGACTATCTAAAGGCGGAGCTTGCCCTTCAGGAATTAGGCGTTGAGCACACAATCGTGGTCTTTGGAAGCGCCAGAATATGTGAAAAAAAGACTGCCCTAAAAAGGCTTAAAAGGATACAAAAAAGGATAGATGAGGAAGGAAGCACCCCTGATCTTTTAAAAAAGCTCATCAAGGCAGAAAGGCTTTTGGAAAAAAGCGTCTATTATGATGACGCAAGGGAGTTTGGAAGGCTTGTTGGAAAAAGCGGACGCGGGCCCAAGGATTGCAGGGTGATTTTGGTAACAGGTGGCGGGCCTGGCATAATGGAGGCTGCAAATAGAGGTGCCCATGACGTTGGTGCAAAATCCATTGGCCTTAATATAAAGCTTCCCCATGAGCAGTATCCGAATCCGTATATAACTCCAGGGCTTTGTTTCCAGTTCCATTACTTTGCCATGAGAAAGTTGCACTTTCTCTATAGGGCAAGGGCCCTTGTGGTATATCCCGGGGGCTTTGGGACCCTGGATGAGCTTTTTGAGACCTTGACCCTTATCCAGACCGAGAAACAGGATCCTATGCCAGTTGTCATGGTTGGAAGAAGGTATTGGGAAAGGCTTATAGATTTTGACTTTCTTGTGGAAGAAGGAAGCATTGCAGAAAGGGACCTAGAGATCTTTAGCTATGCCGACAGTGCAGTTGAGGCCTGGCAGACCATCCTCACATGGCATGAGAGGAAAAAAAGGCCCCTTTTCTAAGAAAATTTTTGGTAAGAAAGCTCAAGGTAAGGCCTTTTTTGAGGCCTGATTTTGGCTGTTTTAGGAAATCTTTCATGGACGGATTTGGCTATTAGATAGTCAAGATGCCCAATGGACTTTGGTGTCCTTCCAAAGACCTCTTTCCAGACATTCCATCTTTCCATGCAAAGATAGGTGAAGCATTCACTTGCACCTGCCTCCCTTAAGGCGGCCAAAAGGTGTCTGAACATCTCTACCCTTATGGGTCTCGGATATCTGAATTTGTTGTCATCCCCAAGGACAAGCTCCTGGGCGGTTATCCTTGAAAAGGGGTAGTTTATCTCTATCTTTTTTTTCATCTCAGGGTTAAATCTTAAGGCCCCAATGGATATCCAGATTACATTTTTAGGGCTTATGGCAGAAAAGATTTCCTTTATAAGCCCTTCATAGGCCCTTTCCCAGCCCCTAAAAAGGATCATGGGGTCAAAGTGAAGGCCAACAGGATAGCCTGCCCTTGAAACCTTCTCCATGGCCTTAAGCCTTTCTTCAAGGGTGGCTGTTCCGATCTCTTCACTTTTTATCACCTGGGGAGGATTGACTGTCCAGGAAATAACGGTCTTTCCGCCGTGGTCAACATCAAGAAGAGGCTCCACTGCCTTTCCCTTTGTCCTAAGCTTTAATACACAGTTTGGAAGCTCTTTAAATGCCTCAACAAGGCCAATAGAAGCCCTATTTAACGGTGAGGTGGCAAGGCTGTCACCAAGCTCCCAGGTTCCTATTCGAAAAAGCCTCCAGGGCATCCTACCCGTCTTTTCCCTGATTTCCTCAATGATTTTTTCTGTCTCTGCAATAACCGTCAGGGTGGTGTCTGTAAGATAGTTTTGCAAAAAACAATAGGTGCATTCAAAGGGGCAGTTACTTATATGGGAAATGACATGGGTGCTACAGCAGATATATCTTGGGTCAAGGGATGCGCAGATGTGAAAGATCTCTCCCCTTTTGGGGCCTATAAAAAGATATCTCTTTCCCTGCCTGTAGTCTGATATCTTTGGGGAAGGGGATATCTCTGCCTCTTTTTTAAAAGGACTTAAAAAACCTTGCGTCTTAATTTCTGGATCTATGAATACCTTTTTAAATTTCATGCCTTAAAGATAGGAAAAAAGCCTTTTAATGGCATCCCTTGTGGTATCCTTTTTAAGAAAATCCGCTATCCCCTCAATGTCCTGGGGTTCAATAAGGTTTGCCTTAATGGTTATTTTACGGTTTTCAAGGGATCTATCCCAGTCGATCTCAAGGGGTGAATCCTTAAAATGTCCATTTTTTATGGAATCCATCTTGTCTAATATTTCTGAAAGGGTGGGGTAGCGCAAATTCTTGATGGCCCTTCTTAAAAGGGCTGTTTTTTGGTGGGGATTAAAAAATAATTATTGGTGAAGAACCAAATTAACAACCAAAATTTGTTAAAGTATTTCCTCAAACGGCAACAAA
>JALXCD010000096.1 GCA_026991135.1 Deltaproteobacteria bacterium
ATCTAAGGCCATTTAATAAGAAGGAACTATCGCGAATACTTTATGTTGGCGTTTGTCTTACTTGCCACAAGAAGCAAAATGACAAAATATATGAACTATGGCAACCTAATAGACCACCAAAACCTTTAAGAACCTGTTTTGCCGACTTTTTGATAAATCAAAATAACAAGTAACCCGATATATGTTTATCCAATAACCTTTTTGATCACATCTATTAATTTAGCTGCTGAAAAGGGCTTTGATATAAAATTGATGTCCGGCTTAAGAATGCCTTTATCAGAAATTATATTTTCTGTATAACCTGACATATAAATGACTTTAATATCCTTTTGAATTTCTTTAAGCCTTTCATAAAGCTCTTTCCCATTCATTTCAGGCATGATCACGTCTGTCAATAATAGATCAAATCTTTCACCACCTTCTCTGACAATTTTTATTGCCTCTAAGGGATTGGTAATCTCTACAACATCAAGATTGAATTCATTTAGAATGGTAGAAATAAGATCCATTACATCTCTATCATCTTCCACCAGTAATACCCTTATTTTACGGGAAAAATCACTGATAATCGGTTCACTGCTCTCCTTTATTTCCTCCTTGCCATATACGGGAAGATAGATTTTAAAAGTAGTTCCTTTCCCCACTTCACTATAAACCCAGATATTGCCCTTATGCTGCTTGATAATTCCATAAACGGTTGACAGACCAAGGCCTGTGCCAATATCCTTTGGCTTTGTGGTGAAAAATGGATCAAATATAAACCTTTGTGTCTCCTCATCCATTCCTGTACCGGTGTCAGTCACAGTTATAAGAACATATTCCCCAGGAGTCACTCCTTTATGAGTCGCTGCGTATCGTTCATCAAGTATTACCTGATCGGTTTCAATGGTAAGTTTTCCTCCATCTGGCATGGCATCCTGAGCATTGACCACAAGATTCAAAATTACCTGTTCCAGTTGCACCTTATCCGCATTTACAGTGGCGATACTGGGTTTAAGAAATAATTCAAACTCAATATCTTCTCTTAAAATTCTCTTTATCAGTCCCTGAAATTTTTCCAACATCTCGTTTACATCTGTTGGAGACATGGAAATAACCTGTTTTCTGCTAAAGGCCAATAACTGTTTGATTATATTTCTTGCCTTTTCTCCTGCCTCATTGATTTTTCTAATGGCTTTTAAATTGGGATCATCTGGAGAAAGTTTTTGCCAAAGAAGTTCGCTATACCCCAGAATTGGCATCAAAAGGTTATTTATGTCATGGGCGATACCTCCAGCTAGCCTTCCAATGGATTCAAGCTTTTGTGCCTGCTGAAGCTGTAACTGAAGCCTTTCCTTTTCCTTCTCTGCCTTTTTTCGCTCAGTAATATCAATGATAGAACCTTCAAAATATTTTTTATCATCATTAGAATCCCTGATAACGGTTGCTGTAATTGAGACCCAAAATAGCTCTCCATTCTTTTTCTTTAACTGCATTTCATAGTCTTTAATGATTTCCTTTTCTATGAGCATCTGGGAAAATCGTAATCTATCGTTACTGTCAGGATAAAGGTCGGCAACATTCACCTTTTTCAATTCCATGGGAGAGTCATAACCAAACATATCCACCATTGTCTGATTCACAAGAATAAATTTTCCTTTGGGACCGGGCGTACACTGATAAAGGCCAACAGGTAGCCTTTCAACAAGTCTTCTCAATTTTTCCTCGCTTTCTTCCAGCTTCTTCAGCATGTCCTTTCTTGAAAGTATGTTGGCTATAACCTCGGCCAGCACCCTCAATACGGATAAATAATCTGCCTTCCAATTTTTCTGATAGTTAACGCATTCAAGGGCCACAAAGCCGAAAATATCCCCTGAAGACGATATTATTGGTATAGAAACAATGGATTTTATTCCCTGTGAGATAAGGATGTCTTTAAGTTTCTCATCCTGGACATCATCAAGGGAATCTATCCTGACTATTTCACCCTTTTTATGGGGCTCAAGCCAGGTCAAATAGGGGTCTATTGTTAAGTTCTGGGTCTCATCGATTCTTGGTTTTACCCCGGGTGCGCACCACTCACTGATATTTGTCATAAACCCCTTTTGATAATCCACTTTGAATATGTATGCCCTATCAACCTCAAGAAATTCTCCCACAAGTTTAAGGCTTTCATCTATATGATTGTCTATATTTTCAAGTGGAGCGTTTATAAAGTTAACCGAAAGCCTTAAAATTATATCTCTGAGCTCAGATAAATTTTTAAGGGCCTTTTCTGTTTCTCTTTTTTCAGTCACATCACGTCCGACAACCAACAGCCCCTTTCTTCCACCTCTTTCATCAAAAACAGGAACCTTAATTACATCATATATTCTCTTTTCACCGTCCGGTTTTTCAATAATTTCATCATTTCTAAGGGGCAAACCCTTTTGCCAGGCAAGCTCATCTGTCTTTTCGCACGTTAAAAAGGCCTCTTTGAAACGAGGAGAAAACTCGGAGAGCTCTCTATCGGTTTTACCCCGATAATCTACTCCACTCAATTCAAAAAGCTCCAGGTCGCTCTTATTGGCTTCTAGCCATCTGCCTTTGTGATCTTTAAAACACACAATATCTGGCATGGCATCCATAAGGGTTCTGAGACGCTCTTCACTGTCCATTAATGCCTTTTTATTTTTTCTCAGACTCAGATAACTAAAAATTAAAATAAATATCCCAATAAACCCAATGGCACCATGGATTAATGCAGTAAATTTTTGATGTGAGCTTATTAACTTTGAATATGACAGAAATGGAATTTTAATACTCAAACCGCCTCTAATATCCCCCACCCTGTATCCATACTGACCATGACACTTAAGACAGGACTTCTGGGTTACAAATGGGCGAATTATTCTAAAGAAAGGTTGACCCTTTTCATATACAAGCTCAACTACCTCCTTTTTTCCATTTTTTAGCTTCACAAGGGCGGATTTTTCCCAGTCATCAGCTCTGTTCATGGGATTCATTGGATTCAAACTGGTCAGGTGGGCTGTGTAACCAAAATTTTTTTCAGAAATTTTATATACCATCCTTGACATATAGGCTGGATTTACCAGTGTTAAATTCTTACCATCGATAGTGACAACATCCCTATCCTTTAAAAAACTCAAATGGGGGTTGGGCTTAATTTTAGTGGCGTCAACATAAACGCCTCCAACTCTTGCTCCCCATAATCTATAAGAGACATCCTGCCTGTATAATGAAAGGGCCTCTTTTTTAACCAGGGAAAAGACCTGATCTTTAATCTTAATCCAGTTCCAGCAAAAGGAACCGAGAATGAGGGATATCCAGAGGATCAATCCCAAAAGGAAAAGTGTCTTTTCGATATTATGTTTTGAAAGAATCATGATTATAATTTCATAATGTTAACACCAATTCTTTCAATACACCATATAAATATTTGATCGCAAATAGTTTAATTGAAGATAATAGTCCTATTTCTACCGGCCTTTTTGGCCTCATAAAGTGCCATGTCCGCCTTCTTTATAGAGTCCCAGATGTTCTTTGAATCTTCCTCAGGAAATATGCTTATGCCTATGCTAATGGTAAGTCTGATTTGGCGACCAGAGGCTGTAAAATCGCACTTCAAAACACTCTTTCTAATTTTTTCCGCAATATCAATTTCCTTTCCCGGGTGACAGTCCATAAGTATGATCAGAAACTCCTCACCCCCATAACGCACCACAATATCTGAAGTTCTGACATTTTTTTTCAAAATGCCTCCAAGTTGCCGCAATACCTCATCCCCCACATCATGCCCAAAATGATCATTTACTTCTTTGAAATAATCAATATCACACATCAATATCCCTAGTGTGGTTTGTCTTCTACGAACAGTAGCTGTCAACATCTCCATTGATGATTCCAGATAGCGCCTGTTAAAAAGCCCTGTAAGCTGGTCAATTACCGCCGCCTGTTTTAACTTTTTGGCATAACGCTTTTCCTGTAATATTGGTATTGATTCATTTATGTACCGTATGGCCTTTGAGATATTTTTTTGAACATCTGCTGTAAATTCTTCCTTTTTTATCTGGAAACAGATAACGCCAAGTGTGTTTTCAGCAGTTGTGAGAGGAATACATATGTGATGATATTCCCGTTCAAATGGAAAAAGTTTGCATACAGAGGGAATCTCTATGGAACTTACAGGAGTGGCTGTCCTGATTGCGCGGCAGTTGCCTGCCTCAGCAACCGGAGCTATTTTTCCCCTTAATCCTTCAGGCTCACATATTAAAAGATCCAGGTCTTTTTCTTCCCCCCTTTTATCAAAGACGTAAAAACGCCTCAGTCCCAGTTGTTCCTTGAAAACAGTTGCCAACCTTCTGTAAATGACATCTACGTCTTCATCGGCCTGGATCGTGTGTCTGAAAACGGCCAGATCATGCACAAGTTTGGAAAAATCCCTCAGCGCATTTGCCAGAAATCCAATTTCATCCCTTCTTTCTACAGGTAAATCAGCTACCCATGAATCAAAACCAACAGGCCTGTATTCTGGCTTCCCCAGTTCTGTAAAAAATTCTGATATCTTAACTATCCCTCTGCCCAGTTTTTCCACAGGTATCAAAATGAAAAAGAATAGATAACCACCAAAGGCAATTATTATAAAAGCCACCAGCACAAGACCGGCACTCATTAAAAGACCGGTATTTTTGGCAATGGAAAATTCCCTGGATATCTCCTTGTCATTTTTTGTGATTTTATTTTGGGTAATAGACATCAATTGGGCTGAAAGGTCTGTAATTACCCTGTCGACCTCCTTTTTACTGGCTAAGGCCTTTTTTCTTATAAGGGTTATGGTTTCAAGGGCTTCGCCAAGCTCCATTATATCATTTGTGATTTGTGATAAGAGCTTGGAATGCACAGGAAGATGTTTCCCCTCTTTTTTCAAAATTGCCAAAAGTTCATTTACAGTTGATCGGGCCTTGTCTTGAAACTGCAGGTAGCTGTCATCTCCAGATAAGGCCAGATACCTTTCGATCCTAAGCCTTAAAAAGAGATCATCAATCTTATTCAAGGGATTAGAACAAACTGCTTTTTTGGCACAAAGTGCGTGAACTTTAAATAAGAGCCCAATAATGTTATTTTCTGCCCTAACTATAACACTCTCATTGGCCCTGAGACTTTCCATCCTTACAGCCAAGGTGTCGAGGTCTTTTTGAAGCCTTTCTATGTCCTTTTTTGCTTGGACACGAGGATTGTTTTTCAGATTGTCTATCAGGTTGTGAATATCCTTTAAAAGTTCCTTTGACGGGGATAAAAGAAAGGTTTTAATGGTGGAATCTATTTCCCCAATTATCTCCATGGAATGAAGGTCCCTTTTAATCTGGCCTTCCACACCTTGAGAACTTTTTTCAATTCTAAATAATGCTTGCCTAAAAAGAATTATTTGTCTGAACGAAAAGACCCCGATAATACCCATTAAGAGGCAGGAAAGAAAGACAAAAAAGGTTATTTTACCCTTTAATGTATAACGAATTTTTCTCAATTTTAACTACAAATACTTTTAATTTTTTTATCTTTTCGTTTTTATTTGTAGATTTCTAAAACCTCAAGCTAATGAAATTTTAGAAATTAAATCAATCTTATTTCTACTTTATGATTTTTTTAGAAAAATATTTAATAAAATAATAGCTCTACCGATAAATACAATAAAGACCGCCTATCAAGAATTTCACATAATTATCATTTAGGAGGGATCGTAATGATACGCTTTTTGATAATGATCCTAATTTTTTATTTACTGACAGGAGTCTCCTGGGCAGGAGGGCGAGGCACATTTATTCAAAACTGCGGAACATGTCACAAGACAGGCGGAAAGGCCCTGCCAGTCAATCCCGCCGACAAGGCAGCCATTGTATGGGAAAAATATTTTAAAAGGCATCGACATCCAGTTGACCTTTCCTCAATCAACCCCGGAGATATGAAAATCATAATCAAATACCTCAAGGACCATGCTGCAGATAGTGACCAGCCAGAAGCTGCCGCAATTCCCAAATAACCTTTCAGACATTTAAGGAGGTAAAAATGAAAAAGATCATCCCTTTACTGACTCTTTTTTTGACCCTTACTCTCTTTGCTTCCGTTGCCTTTCCAAGGGAGAAGATGGTTGTAATACCAGAATCTGCATATAAGGCCATTCTAAAAAGGCTTGATACATTGCAAAACAAGGTTGACAAACTTGAAAGGGAAAAGGAGGCAACACATAAAAGACAGGAACAATTCAACAAAAGCCTTGATGACATTTATGACACCCTTGATGAAGTTGAAACAAAAACTATTAAAGACAAGCTTAACTGGGAAGTGGAACTTAGAACAAGGGTTGACAATTTCAAGGTAACTGACGAGTTCAATCCTTCCTCCGGAGAGCTTGATGACTATAGCGCGGATAACCGCTGGACCACAAGATTCCGCCTAAACATGTCGGCAGAGCTTCTTAAAAATCTAACCTTCCACGGAAGACTTACTGTCTATAAGAACTGGTCCAATATACATAAGGCACTCTATTATCCCTATGCAGATCCCAATACGGCCCACGTTCCTGGTGACACTTCCCTTAAGCTGGATAGGGCCTATTTTGACTGGATTGTTCCAAACCTTCCCGTCCCTATTGCCGTAACCGTTGGCCGTCAGCCCTCTTCCGAAGGGCCTGCCTCTGAATTTAAAGAAAACCGTTTGAGGCAGTCCACCTATCCTGTCCTTCTTTTCGATGGGGAGGCAGACGGAATTGTGGCAACAGTTGGACTTGAAAGATTTCTTGGGCTAAAAAACAGCGGTCTTCGACTTGCCTATGGAAAGGGATATCAAACCCAGGATGATAAGACCGTTTACATGGATGCCAGATATGGAATCGATGATCTAAATGTCTTTGGAGTCTTTTTTGAAAGCGAGATCCCATATCTTCCTGGAAGCCTGATGGTTCTAAGTTATGTAAGGGGTAACGACTTTGTGGATAACCCTGTTGACCCTGGAAAAAACCTTGGTGACATGGACCTTTTGGGAATTCATCTTCAAGCTCCAAATATACTTGATAGCTCTTTTGACTTTTTCTTCTCATGGGGAATGAACTTCAGCCACCCCAATGGGAAATATGTGAATATGCCTGTTGGAGCAAGTCCTGATGGCAAGCCAATACTTATGCCAATGGGGCTTCTCAATGATGATGGCAAAGGTGGTCATACTGGATGGGCCATATATACAGGGTTTAGATACACCACTCCTTTTGCAAAATTGTATTATCCGAAATTTGGTTTCGAATACAATCACGGTGGCAAATACTGGTTTAGCTTTACCCAAGGTTCTACAGAACTTTATAATAAACTTGCCACAAGGGGTGATGTATTTGATTTCTATTACATTCAGCCTCTAAACAAATATCTTTTCTGCAGGCTTGGATATACCATTTTGAATTACAATTATACAGGAAGCGGCTGGCATATTGGACAGCCACTTGAAACAGATAAAAGCCTAAAGGACTTTTACTTTCTTATAAATCTCTATTTTTAGTTAGTGAGAGAAAACATGATAGCTAGCAAACTAAGAGGGTTCACCATAAAAAGTCGGCTCATTTTTTTGGTTGCCATTTCGGTTATATTCCTCCTTACAGGAGGGGTTATTGGGCTTACTAAAATGGGTGAACTTGCCCAAAATGGTTTAAAAATTAAAAATAGTTCGGAAAACCTTATAAAAGAAGTTAAACTAGGATTTCAGACTGCTGACCTCATAGGAGAAGTTCAAAATAAATTGGCAGAGTTTATTCGCTCTGCCCAAAAAAGTCATTTAAATGATATCTACTCCCTATTAAATGAACTATCCCAAAATCTTGATGAATCAAAGAGAGGAAAAATTGAATCCTTTAAAAAGCAACTCAAGATACTGGCAATAAGGCAGGATAGCTTTAAACAAAACTATAGTACCATTTTTAAAATAGAAGATAGTCTTATTGATGAAATTAACTCACTTTTAAGGGCCTGTAGCAATGAAATATGCATCAAGATTGCAGGCATTTCCCTTTCAACAATAAAAGAATTAAGACCATTAATTTCTGGAGTCTTAGGACAAAATGCAAACATCAAAAATATCTCAGAAGCCCAGAATTATGTTACTGAAAAGATAGATGATATTACAGATAAACTGACAAAACTTGGCCAAGAGCTTTCACCTCAAGAATTTCCTAAAAAACTTGTGACCAAAATTCAAAACTCTTTTTATGACTTAGACGATGCAATGTCGTCTGTCACTGCCATTAAGAAAAAGGTATTGGCCAGTCAAGAAAATGTCCAAAAGGACCTTACAAACATAAGACTTGCCCTTATCAAAAAGAATCCCTTGGAAAGTGGAGATACAACAAAACTGGCAGAAAAGGGGTTAAAACTTGCTAAAAATACTACCTATTTCTTATCCGCGGGAATAATACTTGGAATATTTATCCTGATATTTATTAGTATGCTCTTAATCAGCTCCATTATGGGACCCTTAAAAGAACTTGAAAATTTGCTTGGAAAAATGTCACGTGGAGACCTCACGGGAAGACTCAGACTTCAGGGAAAGGATGAAATCAATACTATTAACAAGGAATTAAACCATTTCCTGGATAAGTTTAGTGAAATTGTCTCCATGGTGACAAATGCATCGAAGGATCTTGAAAAGAAATCAGAAGGACTTCATTCTCTTTCTGAACAAATGGTTGATGAAGCTCAACATTCCGTTGATACTAGTGGCAGTGCCTTAGTTAAGACCGAAGACCTACTCCAGTTTATGAAGGCAACCAATGAACAAATGGAAAATCTTCTTGAAGCAACCAATGAAATAGCTCAAAACACGGCAAAGACTGCAGCACTTTCAGATGATCTTTTCAATCAAATGGAGGATAGTTCCACCATAATCAAAGAACTGGAAAAGTATGCAAGTGAGGTTGGAGAGGTAACAAATCTCATTAGATCCATCACGGACCAGACCACACTTTTGGCCCTAAATGCCACAATAGAGGCAGCCAGGGCTGGAGAGGCAGGTAAAGGTTTTGCAGTTGTGGCAGAAGAAGTAAAACAACTTGCCAAAGAAACTCAAGACGCGACCGAAAGGATTGCCCCTCTTATTGAAAGCATACAAACTAATGTTCAAAGGGCGGTTGAATCAATAGAAAAGAGTACTAATTCAACAGGAGAAATCCATGAGGCAATAAATACTGTCGCTGCTGCTGCAGAAGAGCAAACTGCAACCTATTCCGAAATAAATAGCCAAATACAGATGGCAACTGAAAAAACCGAAAATCTCAAAAATGAAATTAACATCCTGCAAAGTGAGGCAGAACAAAATCTAAAAGAATCTCACGAACTTAGAGACACAGCAGGTGAAATAAACAAGTATTCCGAAAAGCTAAAGGATGTGATCTCTGGACTGAAATTTTAAACGTCAATCAAGGGGGGTTAAGTCCTCCCTTTTTTCTATTTCCTCCATTTTTTCTTGCCTTAAAAAGACTTTTAATCATATTATTCCACCAAATAGGGGTTTTAATGAAAATACATATCCTTTTTAACAATTACTCCAATAATCCTGATCTCTTGCCAGATTGGGGGTTTTCTGCCCTTATAAAAATAGAAAAAGAAAACATCCTTTTTGATACAGGGTCCAATGGACCTATCTTGATAGAAAATATTAAGCGCCTTGGATTAAAAACAAACAATATAAAAAAGGTAGTAATTTCACACAATCACTGGGATCACATTGGTGGACTTTTAGATATCGCCAGACTGAACAAAGGCCTTAGGGTTTATACCCCTGATATTGACAAAGAACTTACTGAAAAATTGTCAAAACTTGATGCAAAGATTTTTGTTGTTCGAAATGAAACAAGGATTTCCAACTCAATTTATACCACTTCGGTCTTTAAAAATTCCATAAATGAACTTGCCCTTGTTTGTAAAAGTTCCAAGGGGAAAGTTATTTTAACAGGCTGTTCTCACCCAGGTATCCTAAAAATTTTAAAAGCCATTTCTGGACCCAAGTATCTATTACTTGGAGGGCTTCACCTTTTTAGGCAATCAATTGATAAAATAAATGAAATTTCAAGGGGCTTAGAGGAACTTGGGATAAAATTTATTGCACCATCTCATTGCA
Source organism: Deltaproteobacteria bacterium (assembly GCA_026991135.1). Classification (GTDB taxonomy): domain Bacteria; phylum Desulfobacterota; class Dissulfuribacteria; order Dissulfuribacterales; family QOAL01; genus JAADCZ01. The sequence goes on from JALXCD010000096.1 coordinate 10,132, forward strand.
CGGGTGAGGAGGTTGTTTCCTATTTTAAGGACTATTTTGGGAAAAGGTTGTTATATGGAGGCCTAGGAGCAATATTTAAATTTTAAGGATTGTTTATAGCCCCTAGCAAGGGTTATTACCAGGGGCTTTTTTAAGCAAACCAAATAAATTATGTTAACTTAAATCTTGAGATCATCCTTTCCAGACTATCTGCCAGTTCGCTTAGTTTACTTGAATAGATAGCCGTTGTTTCTGCAACCTCTGTTACAGAATTGGCAAGTTTGGAAGTCTCTAAACTCTTATCCTTTACTCCCTTGACCTGCTGTTCTGCTTCTTCCATATTCACGCTGATTTCTGAGACAGTAGCAGTTTGTTCCTCTGCTGCTGATGCAATTGTATTGGCCAGATCATTTATCTGCCCAACTATATTAGTAATCTCTTCTACAGAAGAAACAGCAATTTCTGTCTCACCTTGAATATTTTTAATCATATTTGTAATTTCTTCTGTTGCTTCACTAGTCTGTCTTGCAAGCTCTTTAATCTCATTTGCAACAACTGCAAAGCCCTTTCCTGCCTCCCCTGCCCTTGCTGCCTCTATGGTTGCATTAAGAGCCAAAAGGTTGGTCTGTTCAGCTATGGTATTAATTACTTGAATGATGCTTCCGATCTTGTCAGAGCTTTCACCAAGTTTTTGAATAACTTCATTTGCATAGGATGCCTTTTCCTGGGCATCATTGGTAATAGATGCGGTATGGGCAACACTCTGGGCAATCTCTGTTGTGGCTTCGGTCAGTTCCTGAGATGCCCTGGTTACTGACATAATTCTTTCATCTACAGTCTCCGCGCTTTCTGTGACTTCTGTTACAATCTGGCTCATATCAGTCGCCTTTTCATAAACAGAGTTGCTTACTCCCTTTAAATCCTTTGAAGTCTCTTTAAGGGTAATAGACTCTTTGGAAAGAGAAGTCATAATTTCTGCCAAATCATCAACCATCTTGTTTAAGGCGTCTGCAAGCTCCTTCAGTTCCCCCTTTACTTTTATATCCAGTTTGGCAGTAAGGTCACCCTGAGAAACCCTTTTTATTACTGGCAAAAACTTATTTAATGGATTAAGGACCTGTTTTTTTACAAGCCATGCCGAAAGTAAAAATATGGCGATTCCAACACCCAGAAGAATCAGCTCTATTTCCTTTAACTTTTTTACTGAAGAAATTGCCATCTTTTTATAGGCCTGCGTTACCCTATTTGCCTGTTTTAATAATGGAATATTGTTCTGAAGAAGGTAGTCCAATGCATCTTTACTATCTTTTGCTGAAAGGTCTGAGCTGGCAAATTTGGCAACTTGTTTTTTAAAATTTTTCCATTGTTTTATAAGGCCGTCTATTTCTGCGAGGATGACCTTGTCGGTGGTGGGAGCGAGCCCCATTTCCTTGTTGCCATCTTTTAAAGCATAAAGGCTTTTATTAAAAAGGGCCTCTGTCTTAGCCATTTCATCAAGCCATTTTTTGTCCTTTGTGGCAACATAGATAAGGGCCTGTTTGGTCAACTTTTGCGTAAGCATTCTCTGTCTTCCAGCAATATCCACATAGGCTGCATCCTTTTGTTGCTTTGATAGCAACCAGAAAGTTGCAATAACCGTTACCACATTAATAAGAACCAAGGCAGACATTACAACTGCAATCTTTCCCTGGATTGTGTTAAGTGAAAACCTCATGTTTTCCTCCTAGAGTTTCTGAAACTTGATTTTAAAAAAATTTCTTCCTACCCTTTAAATCGGCTAATGGGAAAAATTCTTAAGTGAGGCAATAGAAAATTTTTATTATCTGGAAACAAAAGAAAGAAAAAGTGACGAAAGTTTTTGTATATGATTCTCCCAGGAAAATTCCATTGAAAGACCTGAGACTTTTCCTCTAAGCTTTACTTGAGCTTTTTCATTAAGGGAAAAATAATAGGAAAGCGAATCCCTTATCAAAAAGGGATCGGATTTTTCAATTACTAGCCTTTTATCCACCCTTTCAACCAACTCTGATACGCCATTTTGCCTTGTGGTGATTACAGGAAGTCTACAGGCCATTGCCTCTAAACAGGCATTGGCAAAGGGATCATAAAGGGTTGGAAGACAAAGGATGTCACTTGCTCCATAAAGCCTTTCAATATCCCTTCGCATACCCAAAAATATGACCCTTTTTCTTATGGAATTGTCTTTTAGAAGCTGCTCCACCTGTTTCCTTTTGCCATTTCCGCAAACAAGAAGCCTTATGTCCTTATCTTTCATAAGGGAAAGGGCTTTTATGAGATTTGAAAGCCCCTTTCTTTTAAAGTCAGAACCGGAAAAGATAATCACTTTGTCTTTTTCATTAAGGCCAAGTTCTCTTCTAACCTCTTTTCTCTCATCTGATGAAAGGGGGCAAAACCTTTTTAGATCAACCCCGTTATAGACAGTAATTATCTTTTTCCCTGAAACACCGTAAAAACGTATCACCTGGTCTCTAACAAGGTTTGAATTAGTGATTATATACCTTGCAGTTTTTATTGCCCTTTTTTCCTGAAAAAGAAGGGATAGATGCCTTGGGAAAAGCCTTTTTATAAAAAAAGGAATCTTGGAATCTCTATAACCGAATCTTAGCCATGGGGCATGAAGGGGATCAGAAATCCTTAAAAAATCTGCCCCTTCAATCCTTGAAAGGCCATATACTACATCAAAACCGTGTTGCCTTTTTAATATCCTTTTTACATTAATAAAAAATGAAAGGTTCTTTGCTATGCTTCCCCTTCCAAGGACCCTTGCCCGAATTTGCCCAATGTCTTTTAAAAGGGATCTATCAGAAATGATTGTTACATCATGCCCCTTTTGAAAAAGACCCCTTGCCACATTTTCGCAGTAGCCCTCGGCACCGCCCAGGCCAACTCCGCATTCCCTTCTTACAATTGCAATTTTCATCAAAAATCGGAACTGCTTGAGGCAACAAGACCTGCCCGACCGGGAAGTTCGATTTCCTTAAATTCAAGGATTGGTATCTTTTCCTTGTCCTTTAAAAGCATTTCAGCAACATCTTTTAGTGTAATAACCTCGGAATATTCCTCCAAAAGCCTTTTCATAAGCCTTCTAAAAAAGGGCCGAAAGACTCCCCCTTCTACTTCTGCATGAAGGGCAAGGACTGGAAATATGGCATCCTTTAGCCCCTTAAGGAGCCTTTCTTCCATCTGGTATTCATCCCTTATTCCTGAAGCAAGAAGCTCTTCAATGCAGGGACCTGTTGTGGGGATCTGTAGGGTCCTAAAGACATTGTATCGGATCTTTAAAAAGCAGGGCTTCCCTTCCCTTAGATCACTTTGATACAAAAGTCCAAGGGAGTCCTGGACCTTGAGGCTCTTTTCAGATACCTGCCAGCCGGGTGCTGCAACTGCATGGGGCCTTTTTCCGAAAATCTTCTCATAGGCGGAAAAGGAGCTTTGAAACTCTTTTTTTATTTCATCTTCTCCCATGGATTTAATTCTATCCTGCCACTTCCTGTGATCCCAGGCATGGACAATGACCTCGTGGCCCTTGTCCCTAATCCTCCTTGAAAGCCCCGGGAAGGAGACAGCAATCTTTCTTGCAGGAAGAAGGGTGCCTGAAAGTATGGTCCTTAAACCGTAAAGTCTTGGGGCACCTGTAGAAAGCATCTTTTTTAAAAACTTTTTATCCTTAAAAAGGCGAAATATGGCCTTTCCAGAGTTGTCAGGCCCAAAGGACAGACAGAAGGTCCCCTTAACACCAAAGTGTTCAAGGTCCTCAAGAAGGGCAGGAACGCCCTTTTTCATGCCTTCATAGGTATCAACGTCTATTTTTAGGGTCAAAAAGGGCCTCAACCTAGCGTTTTCTCCTTTTTATGACCTTTTTTATGGTCTCAACCACCATCTCCTGCTCCCTTTCTGTAAGAAGGGGATAAAGGGGGATGGAAAAAAGCCTTTCGCTGTTCCATTCTGCATTTGGAAGCATCCCTTTTTTAAAGCCATATTTTTCCCTATAATAGTGCTGAAGGTGAATGGCAGGAAAATGAAGCCCTATCCCAATGCCTTCTTCCTGAAGCTCAGCGATAAACTGGTCCCTATTAACGGTTACTGCATTTAGATCAAGGCGCAGGATAAAAAGGTGCCATGCATGGGTATGGGGATATTTTGGGGGAAAAAGGGGCATTACCTCAGAAACATCCCTTAAAAGCTCAAAATAGTTCCTTGCAAGCTCCCTTCTTCTTTCATTAAACCTTTCAAGCTTTTTGAACTGGTGAAGGCCAATGGCCGCCTGGATATCAAGCATGTTGTATTTAAAGCCTGGCTCTATCACTTCATACTGAGGAGAACTTCCCCTTTGATACCTTTTTGCCGCATCCCTTGAAATACCGTGAAATCTTAAAAGCCTAAGCCTTTTTGCATTTTCCTCTGATTTACAAAGGATCATGCCCCCTTCGCCTGTTGTGATATTCTTTATTGGGTGGAAGCTAAAGACACAAAATTCACTGTCTTCTCCAATGAGCCTTCCCTTGTATCTTGTTCCAACTGCATGGGCCGCATCCTCTATGAGGGAAAGGTTGTATTTGCGGCAAAGGGCCCTTACTTCATCAAGGTCAACAGGGGCACCTGCAAAATGGACTGGGATTACTGCCCTGGTCCTCGGGGTGATCCTTTTCTCGATTTCTGATGGAAGGATCTGCAAGGTGTCTTTATCACAGTCTGCAAAGACAGGAGTTCCCCCGCAGATTTCAATATTATTGACTGTGGAAGGCCATGTGATTGAGGTGGTTATGACCTCATCCCCTGGTTTTAGGTCAAGGCACTTTAGGCAAATGTGAAGGCCTGCTGTTGCGGAATTTACCGAAACGGCTGAAACCTTTCCTCCAGCCCAATTTTTAAATTCCTCTTCAAACCTTACTACCTTTGGACCAGTGGTGATCCAGCCGCTTTTTAGGCTATCCACCACCTCGTTTATCTCATCTTCTTCAATGGTTGGGCGACAAAAGGGGATGTTCATCTAGGCTGTCTCCAGTTTGATTTGTTTAAAAGGGACATTGCCCTGAGATATCCAACAAGCCCTGCCGTCTTTATGATGCCAGGCCAAATGCCACTTCGGCAAAATGGGGGCTGCTGCCGCAACTTGTTAGGCTTTTTTATAAATTTCAATATTGAACTTTTTTGTGGCCCGCAATAAAGCATTGTCTAAGGTCGCCAGAGGTAAATTTTTTCTTATAGCCAACTCCAAATACGAGGCATCGTATGTGGATAATTGAGCTTCACGTGCCAACATGAAGATATTCATTATCATTTTCTCAGAAAGTTGCTGTTCAATATCAATAGGTAATTCAGATAAGAGCTCCCAAAACCGAATACTATCATTATATCTTAATCTTCCCCTTCTCTCAGCAACTACTAATACATTTCCAACTTCAAGGGGCCAAATGATTGGAACAAAAGCACGTACATATTTTAAAGACTCCAGAACATCATCAGCATATTGATTGGCCTCATCAGCAAAACACCATGACATTACAACAGAATTATCAATTACAACTCCATGCTGCATTAATCTCTACCCATCTCAATCAAGGTTTTTAAATTGAGCCCCTGTAACTTCTTGTCCTTTCTAAATTGTTTTAACTGCTCGATGGTATTAGAGGATGCATATTTGTTTCTATCACTATAAGGGGCCAATATGGCCACAGGAACTCCATGCCTGGTTATGATGATCTTTTCCCCTTTTAAAACCCTATCAAGCAATTTGGGTAAATGTGTTTTTGCATCGTATGCCCCTACCTGTTCCATAAAATTTCTCCAACTGGTTTTAGACTAGTCTAAAATACGACATTAATATTGTCAATTACTTTCCTATTCTTCTAGGCTTAATAATTGGTATCTTGTCATAAAGAATACACCTGGTTTGCTTTTTGACCCTCAAATTTGAAATTAAAAATTAAAAAATCTTAAGATGCGCTCCTTGTCAAAAGATAGACCCCAAGACATATCACCAGTATTCCTGTCATCCGCAAAAGGCCTACTGGTTCATTAAAAAATATCCGTCCGCAAATGGCAGCAACAATATAGCCGATACTTAGCATTGGGTAGGCATAGGATACATCACAGCGGGATAGAACCATCAGCCAGACAGCAAGGCTCACCACATAAAAAATGATTCCAAGGATAACAAAAGGACATGTTGCCACCTTAAGACCTATGGGGACAAGATTCTCCATGGAAAATTCAAACTGCCCGATATTCATCATGCCCTTTTTAATGACTATCTGGGCAAAGGCATTGAGAAGAACGCCTAAAAGGATCAAGGGGATGTATTTGTTCAAGATTGGTCACCTCTTTTTAAATCAAACTCTTTGATTCCTTTACTAACCTCCAACCTGTATGAAAATCTTTCTGTAATGTCTCTCATTTCCAAAGGAAATTTCCTTATTTCTTCCCTTAATCTTTCCCTTACGACTTCAAGGTTATCCTTTTCATCAAAAATTATATTTCCATCTTCCATTACCCTTTTAAGTAGAGGGCGTCCAGGGACATTTTCCCCATAAATCGCTATGGTATCCCCTTCATAATGGCCCCTTTTTTCATCAAACCTTCTAAAAATCTGCTTTTTAAAGGGAAGCGTGATCTTTCCCTCTGAAAACTTCATGCAAGGACGACCATCATATTCAACCAGCTTGTAGGCACAATCAAGATATGGGGCATCAGATGAGGTGGTTACACTTGTTCCTACCCCAAAGCCATCTATTGGCGCACCCTTTTCCAAAAGCCCTTTTATCTTGTATTCATCAAGCCCTCCTGAACAAAAGATGAGTAATTCCTTAAGCCCCCTTTTATCAAAGATATTTCTCACCTTTCTTGATAGCTCAAAAAGGTCTCCGGAATCTATCCTCACCCCCCTTATCTTTATCCCCTTTTTTAGGTATTCAGGGTAAATCCTTGAGACCGTCTCTGCGGCCTTAAGGGTATCGTATGTATCAATTAAGAGTATTGGCGCATCTGGATGGATCTCAATAAAGTTTCTAAAGGCCTGTTCTTCTCTTTCATGGGAAAGGATAAAGGAATGGGCCATGGTGCCTGTAACCGGGATATTAAAGAGCCTTCCTGCAAGGACCACTGAT
>JALXCD010000097.1 GCA_026991135.1 Deltaproteobacteria bacterium
TTCCAAGTAGTTATATAATTTTGAGAAGTTTTTAAGGCCTTTTTGACATTGTTATCTTAAGAGCATTTTAAAATATGGATATATAGTTCATTGTCTTTATAAGAAACCATTAAAATTTTATGTAGCTATTTAAGCAGTTAAAAAATAAAATATCCTCCAAAGGGGTATGGAAGAACCCCTTTGAAGGATAGAAAAAATTAAATAAAAAACTATCTCCTCAATCCCAATCTTTCTATTAATTTTCTGTACCTTTCAAGGTCCTTTCTTTTTAAATAATCGAGCAATCTCCTCCTTTGGCCAACCAGTTTTAATAACCCGCGTCTTGACGAATGATCCTTTTTGTGAATCTTAAAATGTTCAGTAAGGTCCTTAATTCTGATGGTTAAAAGTGCTATTTGTACCTCAGGAGAACCTGTATCTCCTTCATGTGTCTTGAATTTGTCAATGATCTCCTTTTTTCGAATTGGATCTAAAGCCACAACGTATTCCTCCTTACATAATTTAAATTGTTTTTCAATTTGGATTCCAAACCCGTAAGATCTCAAGCTGTTCATTTGGATTGTCAAACCTTGGCCATCTGGCAATACATACAAGGTCAACCCTATCTGATCTATTTCTAACCATCAGCCTGAGATACTTTGACTCAACCTTTGAAAAATCTGGCAGTTGTTCTTGCATATAGCCAAGGACCTTTACTAGGCTAAGCCCTCTGCCCTTAGCTATTGAAATTGCATCTTTATTATTAATCAAAATTCCTGGAATATGAGAAAGCACAAGCTCCACAGGCATCATTTTACCCTTGATCTCTTCAGGCCCCTTCTCCATCAATTTATCAAGGCTTATGGCATTATTTACTGATAAAAAACCACTCCTTATCCTTCTAAGATCTGAAAGGGTTCCTCCACAGCCAAGCCTTTTGCCAAAATCATGGGCAAGGGACCGAATATAGGTACCCTTTGAACAATGAACTATAAACTCTAATACAGGCGGTTCATATTTAAGGATGTTAAAATCATAAATATCTACAATCTTGGGCTCCTTTTTAATCTTTATGCCCCTTCTGGCAAGTTTATAAAGTGGAACACCCTTATGTTTTGCTGCAGAAAAGACAGGTGGCACCTGCGAAATCTTTCCTAAAAATTCCTTAGCAAGTTTATTTAGCCCTTCTAAAGTGAGGCCATCTGGGACCTTCCTTTCCTCTATAATGGTCCCTTCAATGTCATAGGAATCGGTTTCAATACCAAGGGTTATACTTCCCTGATACACCTTGTCTGCATCAGTAAGAAACTGGGCAATCTTTGTAGCCCGGCCGATACAAAGTGCCAAAAGACCAGTTGCCATTGGATCAAGGGTCCCTGTGTGCCCCACCTTTTTGGCCTTAAGTCTTTTTTTGACCACTTCAACGACCTTAAAAGAGGTCATACCTTTGGGTTTATCCAGTATAAGAACACCGTTATCCATAACTGTCCTTGTTTAAATACGTCCCGGCAAGGGCTATCACCTGTTTTTTTATCTCCTTTGGGTTACCTTCTACCTTAAAGCCAGCAGCATTAAAGTGCCCTCCTCCGCCAAAATGACTTGCCATTTCAGCAACATTTACAAAACGCTTTGAGCGAAGGCTTACAGATACCAGGCCTGGTTTGGTTTCCTTAATGAGGATCGCAACTTCAACTGTATCTATGGCCCTGGCATAAGAGACAAAATCATCTGTCTCGGATTCCTTTGAACCGCAAAGCTCAAACATCTGGGGAGTAAGGGTCATTATAGAAAGAAGCCCTTTAAAATGAACCTCTAGTGTTTCAAGGGCAAGACCCAAAAGCTTGAGTTTTGTAAGTGGCTTTGTCTCAAAACAGCTAAGGGCTATTTCATAGGGATTTGCTCCGAGGCTCACCAATTCTTTGGCAAGCTCAAAGGTATCCTCCTTGGTATTTGAATATCTAAAACCTCCTGTATCTGTCAAAACGGCAGTATAGATGCAACTTGCCATCTCCTTTGAAATGGGCCAGGAAAGCTCCTTAAAAAGCTCAAAGCAAATCTGGGCAGTTGCACATTTTGAAGGATCAATGATACTTATACAGGTCCTTTCTTCACCATCACATGGACCTTCTCCTAAATGATGATCAAGAATTAGGACAGAGGCTGCCTTTTTAAAAAGCTCCTGCCCCATATCCCCAGGCCTTTCTGGTTCATGACAGTCAAGAAGCACCAGGACAAAATCATTGGTGAGTTTTTCAGGAATATTACTGGTAAGCATGGAAGTGCCTGGCATAAAGGAAAGGCCCTTGGGAAGCTCATCTCCTGAATAAAGGATAAATTCCTTTCCAGCCTCCTTTAACCCATGTCCCAGCGCAAGCATTGAGCCAAGGGCATCTCCATCTGGCCTTTCATGGGCAGTCACAATAAAAAGATCGCCATTTTTTATAAGCTCAGAGGCTGCCTTTAGTTGATTTTTAAACTCAACCTTGTTCATGGATCTTTTTAAAAAGCCTTTCCATTTCTTCTTGTGCCTTTATGGTCTTATCAAGTTTAAAATGTAGCTCCGGAACCCTTCTCATTCTTATTCGCCTTCCAAGATTTTTCCTGATAAAACCTGTTGCACTGACAAGTCCCTTTAAGGCAGCCTGTTCTTTTCTTTCCCCACCATGGACAGCAACAAAAAAATCCGCATGTCGAAGATCCTTAGAGACCTTGACGGAAACCACAGTGACAACACCTTGAACCCTTGGGTCCTTTATTTCAAAAAGGAGCATATTCCCGACCTCTTCCCGTAATAGATCTGCAACCCTTTCTGATCTGGAAAAGGCCTTTTTTCTAAGATATGCCCCTTCAAAGATTTCAAAATCCATATTTTCAGCCTAACCCATGTGGATAATCTCAAGTTCTGAGTCAACTACCTGACATGGACAATTTGCTTCTACAAAATTAAGTATCTTATCCATGAAGGATGTCAAAACTGGTTCGCTGTTTCCAATCGAACAAATCCCTATTTCTGCTGTCTGCCACACGTCATGGTATTTGACCTCAGAACAGGCCACATTATATTTATTTCTTACTTGAGCCACTACACTCTTAACAACCTTTCTCTTACCCTTAAGAGAATGGTTGTCCGGAAGATGAAATTTAATCCTGGCCACTGCAACTACCATTAATCCTTTTCAGTCTTTTCCTGCTCCTTATTCTCTTCAGAGGAAGTTCCAATATCAGGGCTAACTTCTTCCATCTCATAGGCCTCTATAACATCTCCCACCTTGATATCATTAAACTTTTCAAGACCGATGCCGCATTCGTAACCTGCCTGTACTTCTTTCACATCATCTTTAAATCTTCTCAAGGACGCAATCTTTCCTGTGTAAACAACCACATTGTCTCTAAGAAGCCTTACAAGGGCATTTCTTTTGATGACTCCATCAAGCACATAACAGCCTGCAACGGTCCCCACCTTTGAAATCCTGAAGGTCTGGCGAACCTCGGCATGGCCAAGGGTCTTTTCCTCATATACAGGTTCAAGCATACCGCTCATGGCGGCCTTGACTTCATCAAGGGCATTGTAAATTACATCGTAATAACGGATATCAACATGCTCTTTGGCAGCAAGTTGCTTGGCCTGAGGGCTGGGTTTGACATTAAAGCCGATTATGATGGCATCTGAGGCTGAGGCCAAAAGGACGTCTGATTCTGTAATTGCGCCTATACCGCCCCTTACAATATCTACCTTTATCTTATCAGTGCTAAGTTTTTTAAGGGCCTCGGACAAGGCTTCCAGCGAACCCTGAACGTCTGCCTTGACTAAGATATTTAAGACCTTGAGGTCTTTTTCCTTCATCTTTTCAAAGACCGTTTCAAGGCTAATCTTTTTGGCCTTTGCAAGCTCAGCCTCCCTGGCCTTTCTCTGACGATATTCTGCAACCTCCCTGGCCTTTTTCTCATTGGGAACTACGATAAATTCCGTCCCTGCTTCAGGCACTCCTGAAAGACCCTGCACTTCTACAGGTGTTGAAGGACCTGCCTCATTCACCTTTTCACCCTTATCATTCAACATGGCCCTTACCTTTCCATGATGAAGGCCACAAACAAGGGCATCCCCAACATGAAGAGTTCCTTCTTTAATTAGCAAGGTCGCGACAGGCCCCCTTCCCTTATCAAGTTTTGACTCAATCACATGCCCTATGGCAGGCCTATTTGGATCGGCCTTAAGCTCAAGGACTTCTGCTTGAAGCACAAGGAGTTCCAAAAGTTCATCAATTCCTGTCCCCACCTTGGCAGACACATTTACAAAGATGGTATCTCCACCCCAGTCTTCAGGAACTAGGCCAAGTTCAGAAAGCTCGGTTTTGACCCTGTCAGGGTTAGCTCCAGGCTTATCAATCTTATTTACTGCAACAATTATTGGAACACCTGCTGCCCTTGCATGATCAATGGCCTCCTTTGTCTGGGCCATGACTCCATCATCGGCAGCAACCACCAAGATGACCACATCTGTCACCTGGGCACCCCTTGCCCTCATGGAAGTGAAGGCCTCATGACCTGGGGTATCAAGAAAGACAACCTTATCACCAGTAGGAAGATTCACCTCATAAGCACCGATATGTTGCGTGATGCCACCTGCTTCCTTTGTAGCCACATCACTTTTCCTGATGGTGTCCAAAAGGGTTGTCTTACCATGGTCAACATGTCCCATGATGGTAACAACAGGTGGCCTTGGAACAGGCTCTCCACCCTTTACTTCCTTTTGGATCTGTTCAATTATGTCTTCTGCTACGCTCTTTTTCTCAACATCATATCCAAATTCAGAAGCAACAAGGACTGCAGTATCATAATCAATGGTCTGGTTGGCAGTGGCCATAACCCCAAGGCCCATGAGTTTCATTATTACTTCGGCCTCTTTTACACCCATTTTTTTGGCAAGCTCGCTCACCTGAATGGTCTCAACCATGGTAATCTTTCTCTTTTCTGCCTTTTTGGGTGCAGTGCCAATAACCTTTTCTTCCTTTTGCGCCTTTTGAGCCTTTGAGGTCTTTTTGCCAACCCTTGAAATTCCCTCTTCTTCTTTAAGAATCTGCCTAATTGCCTCTTTCTTATCCTTTTTCTTAAAAGGTTTTCTCTTCTTACCTCCACCAAGATCTGTTGCCTTTACAACCCTTTTACCCTTTTTCTTCTTGGCCTTTGAAGTTTTTTTCTTTTCTTCAGCCTTTGGAGCTTCAAAGGGCTCTGGAGAAACAACCTTGGCTTCCTTGGGTTTTTCTGGCTTTTTTTCTTCTATTTTTTCTTCCTTAGCTTTTACAACTTCAGGACGCTTAAGTATCTTAACAAATTGCTTGGTTTCAGAAGGCACCTCTTCCTTGCCCTTTTCTTTCTTATCTGGCTTTGGCTTTGGAGTTGCAATTGGAGAAACTGGCTGTTCTATGGTCTCCTTTTCCCTTTTAGGCTCAACCTTCTGTGCTTTGGCCTTCTCCTTTGGCTCTTCCTCCTTTTTGGCCTTTTCGACCACTGAAGGTTTTTCTTCTAGGGTAGGTTTGACTTCTTTAACTTCCTTTGGAACCTCTTTTGATACTTCTTTTTGAGGAGTCTCTTTACCGGTCTTTATCTCTTCAAGCTTACCTATCTTTTTAACAAGGCCCTTTTCTTCCTCCTTTTTAACTTGTGAAGAGGCTTTTTCACTGGGGGTTGTTTTTGCTTCTTCCTTTTCTTCTGGGATAGTAGGTGCCTTTTTGATTATTCTTTTAATCTTTAGGACCCTGTGTTTTCTACGGATGACCTTGGCAGGCCTTTCTGTTTTCTCATTTGAGCCCTTTTCTTCTACTTTTTGATCCTTGAGTTTCTGTCTAATTTCACTGACCTCATAATCTTCCAAGGTACTCATATAATTTTTGATGGGAAAACCAAGGTCCTTTATCCTGGCCTCCATCTCTTTGCTGGAAATTCCAAATTCTTTTGCAAGTTCGTGAACTCTAATCTTTGTCATTGCCTTTAAATACCCCCAAAAATCATAAGCGCCTTGCGCTCTAATTTCCTAATTTCAAAGCCCCTTTTAGGGCCTTATGGCCATATTTGGTAAGCTTTTTAAGACACTCGGGGCTAGTACAGCAATATGCCCCTCTTCCCGAAAGTGTCTTATTTTCATCTTCAACAATCATACCCTTTTTAAAAACAAATCGTTTTAGCAAGTCTTTGGGAAACCTCTTTCTACAAAATATACACATCCTTATTGGGACATGCCCCTTTGAAGACATCTATCAACCATTCCTTAACCATTGGCCTCAACTGCCTTTTGACCTTCGTCACCTTCGTCTGTCTCTTCATCTTTTGAAGCCCCTTGAGACTGCTCCTGTTCTTCCTCTATATTTTCCTGTCCAACTTCAGATTGAAGATCTTCTTTTTCTGCCTTATCTTCAGCTTCTTGATCTTCCACTGGAATGTAGGCATATTCAGGGCCATTTTCCTCCAAAAACTTTTTGGCTTCTTCAATAAATGGAATGGCGTCCTTTCTGAGCTCTTCAGGATCAGCCTTTGCAAGGTCTCCAATGGAACGAATCCCCTTCTTAAATAGGTGATCAGCAATGGACTCGGTCATGCCAAGATATTTTAGCATGGCCTGATAATTGGGATCCTGGCTGTTTTTATAACGGGTTTCACTTTTAACATCTATTTTCCAGCCCATGAGCTTGGCTGCAAGCCTTACATTTTGCCCCTGTCTTCCAATTGCCAGGGAAAGCTGATCATCTGGTACAATTACCTCCAGGGATTCGTTTGCCTCGTCAACTGTAACCTGCGTACACTCTGCAGGAGCCAAGGCATTATAGACATATTTGGCCGGGTCTGGACTCCAGGGGACTATATCAATCTTTTCTCCACGTAACTCCTGAACTATTGCCTGGACTCTAGAGCCCCTCATTCCAACACATGCTCCCACTGGATCAACATCTATATCACTTGAGCTAACAGCAATCTTTGAACGACTTCCTGGCTCACGGGCAACACCCATAATTTGAACAATTCCCTCAGCTATTTCCGGTACTTCAATCTCAAAGAGCTTTTTCAAGAACTCTGGATGAGTCCTTGAAAGTATGATCTGCGTATCCCTTTGGGTCTTTTTTACTTCAACTATGTATGCACGCAGTCTGTCACCTCTACGATAACTTTCAGTTGGAATTTGTTCAGATGGAGGAAGTATGGCCTCGGTTCCCCCGAGGTTAATAATTACATTTCCTCGTTCAAAGCGCTGTACAATGCCATTTACAACTTCCCCTTCTCTATCCTTAAACTCGTCATAGATTACGTCCATTTCGGCACTTTTCATCTTTTGGATGATAATCTGCCTTGCAGATTGAGCCTCGATACGGCCCAATTTATCCATATCCATTTTGGTGCCGATACTATCGCCTATCTCACTTTCTGGATCCAATTTCTTGGCTTCCTCTAAAGAAATCTCTGTAACAGGATCTTTTACCTCATGAACTACCACCCGAAACTGATATACTTCAAGCTCACCGGTATTTTCATTGTAATTTACTTCTATATCCATTTTAGGCCCAAAACGCTTTTTAACTGCAGAGGCCACAGCCTCCTTAAGGGCCGAAATTAGAACTTGACGTTCAAGTCCTTTTTCTCTGCTGACTTGATCAATTATCCTTTTTAATTCCAAATCCATTTTCCCATCCTATAAAATGTCTAATCTTGCTTTTTTTATTAGATCCAATGGTATAATAAATGGCTTTCCATCCACCTCCATCTGGATCATGCTATCTTCTATACCCTTTAATAGCCCCTTAAATCTCTTTCTACCTTCAATAGGTTCCTGGGTCTGAACAAAAACCTTTTCACCAGAAAACCTCTTATAATCTCTCTCTTTTACTAGAGGTCTATTTATTCCTGGTGAAGAGACTTCTAGGTTATAACTTCCTGGAACCGGGTCATGAACATCCAAAAGGTCGCTAACTATCCTACTTATTCTTGTGCAATCATCTAGAGTTATTCCACCTTCCTTATCAAGGATAAGACGGAGTGTATTTCCCCTTGGCCCTTTGACAAATTCGACCAAAACCAGCTCCATGTCATTGTAGGCCGTTATGGGCTCTACTAGCTCAAATACCCTTTTTTCTATATCTTTTTTTAAGATTTCAAAGTCCATTTTTTGTCAATTTGCCACAAAAAAAGTGGGCAGAGCCCACTTCTTGAGAGACAAAGATATAAATAAATTTTATACCTCCACTCATCGAAGTAAGCACTGCCAGTATGTCTGGCAGCCAAACCTCAAAAAGGGATGGAGCGGGCGACGGGCCTCGAACCCGCGACCCCAAGCTTGGGAAGCTTGTACTCTACCAACTGAGCTACGCCCGCTTCCTTACCAAAAAATTTTGGTAAATGGTGCAAATAATATATGAATAAACTAATAAATGTCAAGAATTGCTTTGATAATGGCCATTTTAGACTGCTTATTACTTGCTCAAAGAAATATAACTGTTTAGAGTAGCAACAAAAAATATCCAAGCCAAAATTCAAGGAGTAAGGGATGAAACAAGTTGTAAATGTTGGGCTAGTCGGTTTTGGAACTGTGGGGAGCGGGACAGCAAAGATATTGCTTGCCCAGGAAGAACTTTTAAAAAGACGAACTGGCATTGATATTAAACTTAAAAAGATATGTGATAAAGATATTACAACAGACAGGGGCTTTCCAGTTCCAGAAGAAATTTTGACAACCAACATCGATGATATCTTTGAAGATGAAGAGATTGACATCTTTGTAGAACTCATAGGTGGAATAGAGCCTGCTAAGAGCTTTATTCTCAAAGCACTTCAAAAGAGAAAGCATGTTGTTACTGCCAATAAGGCCCTTTTGGCAACTAACGGATTTGAGATCTTTGAAACAGCAAGTAAAAAAGGAGTCGAAGTAGGCTTTGAGGCAAGTGTTGGCGGTGGAATCCCCTGCATCAAGGCTTTGAAAGAAGGACTTGTTGCCAATAATGTTTCCACGGTCCTTGGAATAATGAATGGAACCGCCAATTATATCCTCACAAGGATGTCAGATGAAGGGCTAGAATTTCAAAAAGTCCTAAAACAAGCCCAGGAGCTTGGCTATGCCGAAGCAGACCCAACCTATGACATAGAAGGTATTGATACAGCACACAAACTTGCCATAATGTCAACCCTTGCCTTTGGCAAAAAGGTAAAACTTGATGACATTTTTGTTGAAGGAATTTCCAAAATAAGCCCCTTAGATATCGCCTTTTCTAAGGAGCTTGGTTATAGCATCAAACTTCTTGCCATTGGAAAGCTCGGCACAGACGGAAAGATCGATGTCCGAATTCATCCTACCATGATACCTGTGGAGCATCTTCTTTCCCAGGTAAATGGTGCCTTTAATGCAGTTTATTTTATAGGAGATTCTGTTGGTAAGGTCATGCTCTACGGCATGGGCGCGGGCCAGATGCCCACAGGAAGTGCCATAGTGGCTGACATATGTGATATTGCCAGAAATATTTCAAAGGGTTGTCCTGAAAGGGTTCCGGCCTTATCTTTACCATTTGAAAGTATGGAAGAGGCCTTGATAAAGCCTGTTAGCGAGATAACCTGCAAATATTATTTTAGATTTATGGTAAAGGATAAGCCAGGGGTTCTTTCAAAGATATCTGGAATCCTTGGAAAGGAAGAGATCAGCATCAACTCAGTAGTTCAAAAGGGAAGATCTAATGAAACATCTGTTCCCATTGTTATGCTTACCCATGAGGCCACAGAAGGAAAGGTGAAAAAGGCTCTTAAGGAGATAGACAGTCAGGAATTTGTTTTAGACGAGACCACTATCATTAGAATTGAGGATATGAAGGCACTTGAAGAGGCCTAAAAAGGAGAGCCACCATGAACAATGTCAATGCTGAATTCAACGAAGAATTTGCTCCTATTGAACATCCAGTTGAAAAGTACGTAGTTCTTATCGGGGGATGGAATGGCTGATTATCCCATTGATGAATTGGGAGGTAAAACTGTCTTAGAGGCTGCAAGGACCCCATTCATGGACCTTATTTCAAGACTTGGCGAGCTCGGCCTGGTAAAGACGATTCCAGACGAGCTTCCTCCTGGAAGTGATGTGGCAAATATGGCCCTTTTGGGCTATGACCCCAAAAAATATTACACAGGAAGAGGGCCACTGGAAGCCGCGGCAATGGGTGTGAAGATGAATCCGGAAGATGTGGCCTTTAGATGTAATCTGGTAACCCTTGCCTTTAGAGATGGTAGGGTCATCATGGAGGACTATAGCGCTGGCCATATCTCCACTGAAGAGGCAACCATTCTTATAAAAGAGTTATCAGAGATAGTTAAGAGCAGGTCCTTTGATCTTTATCCAGGGATAAGTTACAGACACCTTCTCCTTTGGAGAGGGGGGCCAGAAGGAATCGCCACAGTACCTCCCCATGATTACACAGGCCAAGATGTCACAGAGGCGTGGCGGGTCTATGAAGAAGAGCCCTTGCTTTTTGAGGTCTTAAAAAAGGCGATAAATCTTTTTTACAGACACCCAATTAATGAAAAGAGAATAAAAGAGGGGAAGCTCCCAGCAAATGCTATTTGGCCCTGGGGACAGGGTAGAAAGCCAGTTATGGGCACAATACCCCAACATTATGATCTAAATGGTGCAATAATTGCGGCAGTTGATCTTATTAAAGGGCTTGGTGTCTGGGCCGGACTCGAAACTCCCCTTGTAAAAGGGGCAACAGGCTACCTTGATACCAATTATGAGGCTAAGGCTGAGGCTGCTCTTAAGGAAATAAGAGAAAAAGATATTGTGATTGTGCATGTTGAGGCCCCTGATGAAGCAGGACACATGGGGAATATAAATGAAAAAATCAAGGCCATAGAACGATTTGATAAGGAGGTAGTTGGCCCTGTCTTTGATGGTTTGAAAAACATGGATGTAACCTTCAGGTTACTTGTTGTAACAGATCATTATACGCCAATAAGTTTAAGGACCCATACAAGGGGTCCTGTACCCTACGTCTTTTATGACAGCACCGATGTTAAGGACAATCAAGATGCATTCTTTTCCGAAAAATGGGCCAAAAATACGGGAGTCTTTTTTGAAAACGGATACAGACTCTTCCCCCACTTTATTGGCGCTGAGCCAAGATATGTAGAACTAGACCCAAAGAAAAAGAAGAGCTCCTAGTATGGGTTTTCCAAATAAAACTGATATCCGATGGGCCAGGGAGCCTTTGATTTATAGGGTCATCTATGGTGACACCGATAAGGCAGGGGTTGTCTATTATGCAAACTATCTGAGATTTTTTGAAATGGGTAGAACCGAATGGATGAGAAAAGAGCTTGGTATTCCATATAAGGGCCTTGAAGATGAGGGAGTCCTTTTTCCTGTGGTAGAGACCTATATCCGATATAAGGCCCCTGCCCTTTATGACGACATGATCGAAATACATACGGGACTAGGTGAGGTTAAAAAGGTATCCATTTGCTTTTATTACGAAATAAAAAGAGATGGAAGGGTACTCGTATCAGGCTTTACAAAACATGGCGCAACAGACCTTAAGGGGAAGCTTACTAAAATTCCTGAAAGGATTTTTAACCGCCTTTCAATAAATCATTAAGATAAATGGCATATATTCCAGAAGACATCCTTCAGGATATCAAGGAAGCTGCAGACATAAGACAGGTTATTCAAGAATTTGTGCCCTTAAAAAAAAGGGGGAAAAACTGGGTAGGTCTTTGTCCTTTTCATCCTGAAAAGGATCCTTCCTTTACCGTCAATGAGGAAAAACAAATTTATTATTGCTTTGGCTGCGGTGAGGGTGGAAATGTCTTTAAATTCTTGATGCGCATCCAGGGCCTTTCATTTGTGGAAGCAGCAAAATCCCTCGCCCAAAAGTATGGTATAAACATACCTGAAAGGCCAACATCCACCTTTCAAAAAAAGAAAAGAGAAGAAAGAGAACTTTTACTTGAAATAAATAAGCTGGCCTGTGAATATTTTAGAAAAAGGCTCAATGACTCCCTTACAGGAAGAGATGCCATAGAATATCTAAAAAAAAGGGGACTTAGCCAAGAGACCCAAGATGCATTTCAAGTTGGTTGGGCAGAGGATTCCTGGGACAGTCTCACAAAGTACCTTGAAAATAAAGGCTTCGACCTTGCTCTTGTTGAGAAAACTGGCCTTATAATCAAAAGGGCAAGTGCTACTGGATTTTATGACAGGTTTAGAGGAAGGATCGTTTTTCCAATTTTAGACCACAGGGGAGATGTTGTCGCCTTTGGAGCAAGGACAATTGATCTTCCTGGCCAGGAAGATCAGCCCAAATACATAAACTCTCCTGAATCACCGGTTTATCAGAAGGGGAATGTCCTTTTTGGGCTTTTTCAGAATAAATCAACCATTCGTCAGGAAGGTTATGGACTTGTTGTTGAAGGTTACATGGATGTTGTCACTTTATGGCAATTTGGCGTAAGAAATGCTGTTGCAACCCTTGGCACAGCCCTTACTGAACAACACGCAAAACGCATGAAGGGAATCACCAAGGACTGGATTCTTATCTTCGATGCGGATGAAGCAGGGCTTAAGGCTGCAAAAAGGGCGCTTCCAATTTGTTACGGTGTGGACATAAGGCCCAAGGTGCTGGTCTTATCAAGTGGCGAAGACCCTGACAGTTTTTTAAGAAGGTATGGAAAATCTGATTTTGACAAATTACTTCAAGAAGCGCCTTCTGGAATAGACTTCTTGATTGAGATGGGTATAAAGCAATATGGGAAAGACACGGAAGGACGCCTAAAGACTATCGAAGATTTAATTGAGGCCATCTCTCCCATAAAGGATTCTGTTAGAAAATCCCTTTTCATAGGTCACATTTCTCAAAAACTGGGGGTGAGGGAAGAAAGTCTTTGGGAACGCCTAAGTGTCAATTCCTCGCAAAAATTCAAAATAAAAAAAGAGAAAAAGCAAGATGAATTCCAAAAGGCCCCAATTAAATCTGTATTTAAAATCACGAACAGGGCTGAAGAAAAACTTCTTGGCTTTATCTTAAGTTATCCTCAATATATTGAAAGTTTTTTGGATATGGGCCTTGAAATATGGCTTAGAGACAAAAAGCTTTTAGAGATTTGGAACGCCATTACGAATCTTTTTTCAATGGAGGAAAGTTTTAGCCTTTCTCTTCTTTTTGAACGGCTTGAGACTAGACCTGAAATAAGGACCTATGCCATGAAACTTGTATCAGATTTTCCTCCATTTTCAGACATAGATAAGATGGCCAAAGAACTTCTTGATTTTTGTGAAAGACAGAAGAAAAAAATCCTTAGAATGCAACTACTTGAGCAGTTACGTCAAGAAGACTTAAAAGACGGTGAGGATGAAAAAATCTTAAGACATCTTCAAGGACTTAGGTGAATTATTTTTCTTTATAGTGTAGTTTAATTGGCACAACTGTAACTTTTTCAGTCCTAAAAGGGGAGGGTCATGGTCCTAAAAAAAGGACAAGGTCCTAAATACTTAACAGGCGAGGAAGGCCATAATGAGCTTCTGGGATCAGTTGCTCCAGTAAATGGTGATGAAAAGACCTTAGATATTTTGGGTGAAACCGGTTCCTTAATTGAGGATTCTACCTATCCTCCTGGTTCCTCTGAAGGCTCTCCTAAAAGGCCATCTACTCTTTCTGACCCGGTAAGGCTTTACTTGAAGGAAATGAGTTCTGGAGAGGTCCTTACAAAGGAAGAAGAGGTTCATGTGGCAAGGATGCTTGAAGAAAATGAAAAAAACTATTGCTTTTGTGCCTTTCACATCCCATCTGTTGTAGATGGCCTTATAAAAAGGCTTGATAAGAAATCTGCTAGGAGCCTTGAAAACCAAAATCAGACCTTTTTCGAAGAATCTGATGAAGGAGATGCCCTTAGTATATTTGAAAAAATTAAAGAGATAGAAAAAGAACGAAAAAAACTCCTATTAAGAGTAAAAAGGGTTTCAAATCAAGATGAACTAAAAGAATGCCTGGAGAGGCTCAGAAGCATACCAGTAAGACTCATTGATTGCCTTAAAAACAAACGAATTCAAAAGTGGTTATTAAAAATTATTAGAGAGGAATTTGAAGATTTTGTCAGGACATACTCCCATAAAGACCAGGAAGAAATCTTTTTTACAACAGGGCTTTCCACAAATTCCATCCATGAGCTTGTAAGAAGCTATTACAACTCTCTCCAACAGGCCAATTATGCAAGGGAAAAACTTGTTAAGACAAACCTGCGCCTTGTTGTTAGCATTGCCAAAAGGCACATAAATAAGGGCCTCCATCTTCTGGATCTTATTCAGGAGGGAAATATTGGACTCATAAAGGCAGTTGAAAAATTTGAATATAAAAAGGGTTTTAAATTTAGCACCTATGCAACATGGTGGATAAGACAGGCCATTACTAGGGCCATAGCAGATCAGTCAAGAACAATAAGGATTCCAGTTCATACAGTGGAAATTCTAAATAGCATTGCAAAGGCCTCAAAGTCCTTTGTTACTGAATATGGAAGGGAACCTACAACAAGTGAGCTTTCGGAAATATTAGATATTCCTGAAAAAAAGGTTGTAAATATACTAAAACTAATTAATCAGCCCCTTTCTTTAGATACCCCTATTGGTGAGGAAGAAGGAAGTGAGCTTCTGGACTTTATAGAGGATCAAAAGACCCCATCTCCAGATGAATCTGCCATAACTTCCAATCTTGCAAGGCAGGTACGCCTTGCTCTGGCAACTCTTACGCCAAGGGAAGAAAAGGTTTTAAGGCTTAGATTTGGCATTGGAGAAGAATCAGATAAGACATTAGAAGAAGTTGGGCGTGACTTTTCAGTAACCAGGGAAAGAATAAGACAGATAGAGGCAAAGGCCCTTAAAAAATTAAGACATCCAAGTAAGAGTAAGTTATTAAAGGGATTTATAAAGGGATAAATGGTATATCACCATCTATCCCCTGTATCTTATGATACTTTTACCTCAATTTGTTTGGGTTTTGTCTCTTCGGTTTTGGGGAGTTTTATCTTTAAGATGCCACTTTCGTATTTTGCCTCTATCTTATCCTTATCAACGGGAACCGGGATCCTTATAGCGCGGGAAAAACTTCCGCGTCTCATTTCAATTCTGTGGAAGTTTTCATCCTGTTCCTCTTTCTCTTCCTTTTTTTCACCTTTTATAACTAACATATCTCCTGAAAGGGATACATCAATATCCTTTGGATCCATTCCCGGGACCTCAGCCTTTACAATTATGGCATCCTTGGTTTCAGAAACATCTACTGCTGGAACCCATGTTTCAGTACGGGTTGCTAACTCCCCTTCACCGAAGAAGTCAGCCCAAAGTTTATCCATTTCTCTTCTAAGATTACTGAGTTCAGATATTGGTTTCCATGGTGCTAATTCAAACATTTTCCTTACCTCCTTTCCTCCTTTTTTGGTAAAAAGATAAGCATGTTAGACGGTCAGTCAAGAAATACAGATGTCATTGGAGTAGTTGACTTTGAATGTGGCCCTATCGAATATGAAGGTGCTGGAAATTGTGTCCCATTTAAGGACATTCATCTTAAATTTAAAGCCCCTCACCTTTCATTAATTACAGGGCCTTCAGGCTGCGGGAAGACTACCCTTTTAAAGATCATTGTTGGTCTTAAAAAAGCACGAGTTGGCATAAGACGAATAAATAAAGAGACTTATGGAGAAAGGGATCTAAGCAGATGGCGTTCTAAGTGCACATTGCTTTTGCAAGATGCCCCAGTTATTGAAGGAACTGTTCTTGAAAATCTTGTATTTCCTTTTGAGTTTAAAAATTCTGGTTTAAAAAAATTTTTTAAGAAAGATGCAAAAAGGCTTTTAGACGAATTTGGCCTCAGTCACATAACATTTGACCAAGATGCACACCTGCTTTCGGGCGGAGAAAGGCACAGGCTTTGTCTTATTCGTGCCCTTTTGTGGTCCCCCCCTGTTCTTTTGCTGGATGAGCCTTTTACAGGACTTGAACCCGAATTACAAAACAAATGTTTTGATAAGGTGTTGGAATTTTCAAGAATAAGACCTGCCATAGTAATTTGCGTTTTACACGAAAGAGTTTTTCTTAAAAGGGCCGATTCATGTTGGAGGCTTGAAGATGGGACATTACATAGAGCTTAACGCCTTTGATCTTTTTTTGGCCACTGGCCTTATTGTCATTGCAAGTCTCATTTCCGTTAGCCTTCGCCTTGGTATTACGAGGTCCCTTTTCCTTGCAGCCACAAGGTGTATGCTTCAATTAGGCGCCATTGGACTAATTCTAAAAAAGATTTTTCAGATAAGATCCCCCTATTTGGTAATAGCATGGCTCATTATAATGCTCTTTTTTGCGGCAAAGGAGGCTGTGAGACGGTCTAAGAACAAATATAAGGGAATTAACCAGGACGCATTCTTGACAATGACTGTTTCAAGCCTAATCTCAGGGGTGTTAGTTACCCAAATTGTCATAAAAATTTCTCCGTGGTACGATCCCCAATACCTTATTCCAATATTTGGAATGATCTTTGGCAATTCTTTAAATGGAATTTGTCTCTGTCTTGATAAGTTGCTCGAATATATCAGGACAAGGACCAAGGAGATAGAAGTAAGGCTCGCCTTTGGTGCCACAAGAAAGGAGGCAATTTTGCCAGGAGCCCGCAGTGCAGTGAGAACTGGTATGATCCCCATAATAAACAATATGAGTGTTGCCGGACTTGTCTCCCTTCCCGGAATGATGACTGGGCAAATTGTGGCAGGGGCCTCTCCCATGCAGGCAGTAGGCTATCAAATAGTAATCATGTTCATGATTGCAGCCGCAAATGCCATTGGCTCCATGGCAATAGCAACGGTTGCAAGCAGAAGGCTGGTGTCAGAATATGGGCTAGAGACTAGAGAATGGAATATATAAAGAAAGAAAACATGGTGGGCGGTACTGGGATCGAACCAGTGACTTCCACCGTGTGAAGGTGGCACTCTCCCGCTGAGTTAACCGCCCATTTTTCTTGAAATATTATAAATGAGTTATACCTTGT
>JALXCD010000098.1 GCA_026991135.1 Deltaproteobacteria bacterium
CGCTAAGGTTGACAGGCGTAAAATCAAACAATCGGGTATAAGGTTTGGTGCCACCAAATATGGTTAAATCCCAAGGGCAATAGATATAGGTATTACTTTTTAAGATAGCGATTACGGCTGGACCGGTAACACTGGAAATAAATAAAAAAAACAGGGAAGATAACAAGTCTTATGGCTCTAGTTTCTTTCAAATATGCCAAACATTTCATAAAGGATTTCAAAGGCCTTTCTGGCATGAAAAAGGGCCGATTCTGGCTCATTTTTTTTATCTAAAAGCCTTTTTGTCTCAAAAATGGCCTTTGTGAGCATTTTGGGTCTCTCTTCATCCATACTGAGATCAAGGGCAAAATTTAAAAATTCCTTTTCTTTTAATGAGGAAAAATCTTTTTTTATATGTGGAAGCGCACTTGAAACAGCCTTTATGCTGGCATTAAGTGCGTCTTCAATTCTTTTTAGACCGGTTTCAAGGTCATTGGCCTTAATTAATTCTTGTGCCTCTTCAAGATTTATCTTGGCGTATTTTAAAAAGGTCTTTGTTCTAATAAGCCCCATGACATAAAAATATCTATCCCTTTTCCCCGAACATGTTTTTGTAGAATTTCTTGGTCAGGATTTCATCTGCAATATCACAAAGTTCAAAAAGAGAATCAAGCATATCCAGCATTTCTTCCTGGCCATCTTTGGTTCGATAACCATAGTCTTCTTCCCACCGACCTGATTTTAAGTATTCCTTGAATTCATCAAGTTGTTTCTGGGAAAGCATGAATGGGATTAATGGGAACTTGACGGAATGAATTTAAAAAGGATTTCGTCTTTTTTTACCCAGCCAAGGCGTGTTCTTACAATATCTTCCTGGAATTTTTTGTCTCTTTTTAGAGCCTCAAGTTGTTGTTTAAGCCTTGCATTTTCCTGGCTGGCATCAACATATTGCAAGTAAAGCTCTTTTCTGTACTGCTTCATCTTGTGAAGCTTCCAAAGTCCATAGGGACCAACCAGACTCCATATTGCAAGGAAGATAATCACAATGCTTGTTAAAGGACCTTTAAGACCAGAGAATTTAGCTGTTTTTTTCCTTGAGACTTTTTGATTATAGCGTCGGTATGTCGCCCTCAAAACCCTCTCCCTTAAAGGATTTATGTAAAAGATAATAGACTTTTATTGCATAACATGTCAAGAAAAACCCAAAAAGAACTTTATAAAAATGAAAAATTCATAGAATTTAATTGTATCGATTAAAATTAAAAAATGTCAATGAGCTCATGGTGTCTTTTAATTATAAAATCTGCCCTCTTTAGTTCTTCTTGTGTAAGAGTTGTTGTAATGGCAATACACCTAAGCCCAGCAGCCTTTGCAGAACTTATCCCTGAAGGTGCATTTTCTACGGCAAAAACGTCATCTCCTACCCCAAACCCTAGACCATTTAATCCCTTAAGATATGGGTCGGGGTGTGGCTTTCGCCTTTTAACCTCGTCTCCGGTTACAATATGATGGAAAAATGAAGAAATTTCTTCTGGAAGGACTGCTTCTAGGACCTTGCCATGTGAGCTTGTTACAAGGCCAAGTCTAAAATTCCTTTCCTTTAATATGGAAAGTATCCTTGGCACATCTTTAAAGGGTCTGATTTTGTGTGCATATCTTGTGATAAAAATCTCTTTTTGCCTTTCAAGGATATTAAAAAAGTCCTCAATAGTGAGATTTGCCCCATTTTTTGAAAAGAGTTTACAGGCGGTTTCTGGCTCAATGGCCCCTTCATAAAGATAAAATACCTTGTCATCCAGTTCTTTCAGACCATACTCTTTAAAGGCCTCCTTCCATGCCCTTACATGATACGGCATGCTGTCCAGGATTACTCCATCCATGTCGAATAAAACTGCTTTTTTATTGTTGCCATTCATATTTTTTTACATCTTGCCTTGACACCATATGGGGGTGTTCTTAGCTTTCTTAAAAAAATTAAATAGTTATATCAAAATGGAAAAGAAAGGAGAATTCCTATGCAATATGACAAGTTTACAATGAAATCACAAGAGGCGCTTCAGGAGGCACAGCGCCTTGCCCAGAGCAATAACAATCAGCAAATAGAGCCCGAGCACCTTCTAAAGGTCCTTTTGACCGATGAGACAGGCATAGTGCCCTCAGTCCTTAAAAAGATGGGGGTTTCTGTCTCATCCCTTGTAAATGAAATGGATCGAGCCATTGAAAAGCTTCCAAAGGTGACAGGTGCCGGTGCACAGATATATCTTTCTCCACAGTTAAACCAGGTGTTACAAAAGGCCTTTTCCATTGCCTCTGAAATGAAGGATGAATACGTTAGCCAGGAGCACCTGGCACTGGCAATGATAGAAACACCTGGCACTGCCCCCTATCAGGCCTTTAGCGCATTCAACGTAACAAAGGAGGACTTTTTAAAGGCCCTAACATCTATTAGGGGAAGCGAAAGGATAACCGACCCCAACCCAGAGGAGAAATATCAGGCCCTTGAAAAGTATGCAAGGGACCTTACAGACCTTGCACGGGCTGGAAAGCTTGACCCCGTAATAGGAAGGGACGAGGAAATAAGAAGGGTCCTCCAGGTCCTTTCTAGAAGGACAAAGAATAATCCGGTTCTCATTGGTGAGCCCGGTGTTGGTAAAACCGCAATTGTTGAAGGGCTTGCCCAGAGAATCGTTGCAGGAGACGTTCCTGAGACCTTGAAAAACAGGCGAATTGTTGCCCTTGACATGGGTGCCCTTATTGCAGGTGCTAAATACAGAGGTGAATTTGAAGAGCGTTTAAAAGCGGTTTTAAAGGAGGTTTCTGAAAGACAGGGCGAGATAATCCTTTTTATTGACGAAATACACACCCTTGTTGGAGCAGGGGCTAGCGAAGGGGCAATGGATGCCTCAAATATGTTAAAGCCTGCCCTTGCAAGGGGCGAGCTCCACTGTATTGGAGCAACCACCATTGACGAATACCGCAAGTATATAGAAAAGGACCCAGCCCTAGAAAGGCGATTTCAGCCCGTCCTAGTGGATGAGCCTTCAGTGGAAGATACCATTGCAATTCTCAGGGGACTTAAGGAAAAGTACGAAGTTCACCACGGTGTAAGGATAAAGGATTCTGCCCTTGTTGCTGCCGCTACACTTTCCCATAGATACATAACTGACAGATTCCTGCCTGATAAGGCCATTGATCTTATTGACGAGGCAGCGGCAAAGCTAAGGATGGAGATCGATAGCCTCCCTACAGAGATTGACGAGATAGAAAGAAAGATCATCCAGCTTGAAATAGAAAGGGAGGCACTAAAGAAGGAATCTGATCCCGCTTCACAGGAAAGGCTAAAAAAGATCGAGGAAGAGCTTGCAAACCTTAAAGAAGAAAGCAATGCCCTTAAGGCACGCTGGCAGGAAGAAAAGAGCCTTATTCAACGGATAAGGGACATAAAGGAGCAGATAGATAAACTCAAGATAGAGGCAGAGCAGAAGCAAAGGCTTGGGGATCTCAACAAGGTTGCAGAGATCCTCTATGGAGAGATTCCAAAACTTCAAAAGGAGCTTGAAGAGGCCCAGAAGAAGCTTGAGGAATACCAGAAGGATGGAAGGAGCATGCTAAAGGAGGAGGTGGATGCAGAAGACATTGCTGCAATCATCTCCAAGTGGACAGGTATCCCTGTAAGTAAGCTCATGCAGGGAGAAAGGGAAAAGCTCATACACCTTGAAGAGGAGCTATCAAAGAGGGTGGTCGGTCAGGAAAAGGCCATTACTGCCGTTGCCAATGCCGTAAGGCGTGCAAGGGCAGGGCTTCAGGCCCCCAATAGACCAATTGGCTCCTTTATCTTCCTTGGTCCAACTGGAGTGGGTAAGACCGAGCTTGCAAAGGCCCTTGCTGAGTTTTTGTTTGATACAGAGCAGGCCATGATAAGGATAGACATGAGCGAATTCATGGAAAAGCACTCTGTTGCAAGGCTCATTGGTGCCCCTCCAGGATATGTTGGATATGAAGAAGGCGGCTATCTCACTGAGGCCGTTAGGAGAAAGCCCTATTCTGTCATACTATTTGATGAGATAGAAAAGGCGCATCCAGATGTATTCAACATCCTCCTCCAGATCCTGGACGATGGAAGGCTTACCGATGGCAAGGGCAGGACGGTGGATTTTAGAAATACCATCATAATAATGACATCAAATGTTGGTAGTGCCCTTGTCATGGAGGCAAAGGATGCGGTTGAGATGGAGGCAAGGGTCATGGAGGCCCTGAGGGCCCAGTTTAGACCCGAGTTTCTAAATAGGATCGATGACATAATAATATTCCATGCTCTTAGTAAGGAGCATCTGGCAAAGATCGTGGACATACAGGTAAGATACCTTGCAGAAAGATTAAGGGAGCAAAACTACGATATCGAGATTACCCAAAAGGCCAGGGAATGGCTTGCCCAGGTTGGATATGATCCAAACTTTGGTGCAAGACCCCTTAAAAGGGCAATACAAAGGTATATTGAAGACCCACTTGCCCTTGAAATCCTTGAAGGCAATTTCAAGGAAGGTGATAAGATCATAGTTGATCTTGATGAAAATAAACACGTGATCTTTAAAAAGGGCTAATTTAGATGGACCAGGTGTCCTAGCCGCTGCTTGAAAATAGTTAGATCAAAAGGCCAGGCCAATTTGACCTGGCCTTTTGATTAAAAATTTGGACCGTAAGCTTTAAGCCTCCAAAGGTGATAACCATTTTGATCCGTACCAACATATTCGAAGTCAGCCCAAAGATCTGTGTTGTGATAAATAGCAGAAGGAATATGGATAAAAAGATTCGAATCCACTTCGGCAGGCATTCCTCCATTTAAAGGGCTGACTGCTATACGTATCAATGGATCTCCATAACAACTCTGGTTGCTATTACATTTATGCCAATTATCAGATGATCCCCACTTCCAATATGCTCGATTTTCAATTGGGTAAGTCTTATCAAGGCCTATTTTTTGGGCATTATTCCCGTCTGGTCCAGGCGGGGTATTCCAATAAACGCCAACATAAAAATCTTTGTTTACTATAAGCTCATATTGAGATACATCAATATTGACCCATTCCCCGCCATGGGTTGCATGAGCCCAAATATTCCAGGCATCTAATTGAATACCTGGTGAATAATCATTATTAATAGTATAAACTTTTATCATAAAATAACTCGTTGGATTTCCTGAATTTGGGA
>JALXCD010000099.1 GCA_026991135.1 Deltaproteobacteria bacterium
GTCGGCAAAACAGGTTCTTAAAGGTTTTGGTGGTCTATTAGGTTGCCATAGTTCATATATTTTGTCATTTTGCTTCTTGTGGCAAGTAAGACAAACGCCAACATAAAGTATTCGCGATAGTTCCTTATTATTAAATGGCCTGAGATCCTTTCTGGAGGTATGTACCAAAGGGTTTCCGTTTATATCCACAAAGGCATCAAGCCTTTCTCCTTCTGGAAAGAGTCTTCTTCCCTCGGAAGTAGAAGGAATAAACTTAAAGTTTCTGCCGTCAAAGAATACATTTCCATAACCAAGCCCGAGGGATTTTGGATTCTGGTGACAGTCAGTGCAGCTTCTTACCCTTTTTGAAGTGTTATGTGGGTCCATAAAGGATATGGTAAGCCTTTTAAAGTTACCCTTTAGATTTCCCCTTTCGTCCAGAAAGGAAATAAAGTCCTGTCATCCAGGAACAATTATTACTACTTTTCGCCCTTCATTTTGGAAATTTTCCTTGACTCCAAGGACAGGGGATTCGTAGCGCATATAGGATTTAAATTCTTCCCACTGGCCATAGGTATCCCTTAGGGCGATTTTATCAAGCTGTCTTTCTCCCCTTTGATATCTTACATGACATCCGTAACACTGGGGAACCCATCTGCTATGACAGGCCTGGCATGACAGGTCCTTATGTAAAGAAGAGGTGCAGCTATTCTTTTTAAGAGGATTAAGAGGGTGGGCCCTTTTATCCATTTTTCCAAGAAGGACAAATTTCCCTTCTTTTTTTTCTATATGAACAAATCTTTTAAAATCCTTCTCACCTTCATCTCTTTTTTTAATTCTTTCTATGACCTTGTTTCCGCCATGACAGTCTATGCATCTCGTTTCAACCTGTTGGTCAAGATGAGCCCTTTCCTTTCCATCTCCCATAAGCTCCCTTTTGTCATGACAATCAATGCAGACAAGGCCCTTTTCAAAATGGATGTCAGGACTTACCCTTTGGACAAAGCGTCCGTCAGGTAGCGTTGACCCTGAGACATCTCCTTCCTCAAATGGAGTGCCATAGCCTTCATTTTCGAAAAGCCCTTGATAGGAGAGACCAATTCTTCCGCTTCTGTTATGACATCTTACACAATTTTTTAGAGGAATCCTTTTTGTGATCAGAGGATGTTTTTTGCCTTTTTCACGGGGTTTCTCATAATGACATGCCGTGCAGCCCCCCCCTTTTTCGGACAAAAAGCCAGGAAGACTTCCTCTTTCAAGCCAAAGGTGGCATGTTCCGCAAAGCTTTCTGAAGTAGTCAATGGCCAGGGAGTTTTTTCCTGTGATTTTTAGTTTTTCAACCGTTAAGGGCTCATTTGGGTCTTTTGTCTCTCCCCAGTAGAATCTCAAGGTGCTTATAATTCCACGGTTTGTGGACATAAGGGTATTTTTAACCCATTTTGCCTCTTTAACATGGCACCCTTCCTGGCTACAGGTTCTTTCAATAAATCTCAATTCTCCAGGGTTTTTTACCATTCCCTTGTGGGCAAGCGAAAGATTCCCAGAAAGGGGGTTTCCCAAATGACACGAATAGCAGCCAAGGACCTCGCGGCCATGGGCCTTATCAAGGGTTTCATCATGGCAGGAAAGACACATGTCTATTTGGCCGCTTAATGTCTTAGTGACCATTTTTGCCTGTTTTTGGGGGGGCTTGGCAGGAGCATTTGTACAAAAAAGAAACAGAATAGCTAAAAATAATATGAGTTTTTTCATTTCATTTTACCAGGCCAGCATGTTGACTTTTATGGCTAATTAATTCATCTTACTACAAGAATTTCATAAAAAAAGAAAGTCGGAGGAAGGATTGGATCAAGAAAAAAGGGCAATTTGTCTCGTAAGCGGCGGTCTTGACAGTTGTGTAACTGCAGCCATTGCCTTTAGCGAGTGTAAGGATGTTGCCTTTTTACATGTAAATTATGGTCAAAGGACAGAAAGGCGGGAGCTTTCTGCCTTTCATGATATAGCAGATTTTTATAAGGTAAAAAAAAGGCTTGTTGTAAGTATAGAATATCTAAAAAAGATTGGCGGGTCAGCCTTAACAGATGAGAACATCAAGGTACCGGAAAATGCCTTAAAAGAAACAGGCATACCTGTAACCTATGTGCCTTTTAGAAACACTCATATAATTGCCATTGCAGTATCTTGGGCTGAGGTCATTGGGGCTGGTAGGATTTACATTGGGGCAACAGAGGTGGATAGCTCAGGTTATCCTGATTGCAGAGAACGTTATTTTGATGCCTATAATCGTCTCATTGAAGAAGGAACAAGGCCCGAGACACACATTATTATAAAGACCCCCCTCATTAAAATGTCAAAAAAAGAGGTTGTTGAGACAGGAATGAGGCTTAATGCCCCATTTCATCTAACCTGGTCCTGTTATCAAAGTGAAGACATGGCCTGCGGTGTGTGTGATTCTTGTCTTTTAAGGTTAAAGGGCTTTAAGGAGGCAGGTGTTAACGACCCAATCAAATATATGACCAGGGAAAATCAATAAAGATGCCTAAAATCGAGCCCTTTGAAAAATATTCAGATGAATATGACAGGTGGTTTGAAGATAACTGGGAGCTTTACCAGGCTGAAATTGGGCTTTTAAAAAGTTTTATTGAAAGAGATGATCTTTTTGGGCTTGAGGTCGGGACAGGTTCTGGGAAATTTTCAGTTCCCCTTGGTATCAATGTTGGTGTTGAGCCTTCCTGGGTCATGGCTCAAAGGTCAAAGGGACTTGGGATACAGGTGGTTAAGGCAGTATCAGAAGAGCTTCCTTTTGTGGAAAAGAGTTTCGATGTTGTCCTTTTTGTAACAACCATCTGTTTCCTAGATGATGTTTTAAAGGGCTTTAGGGAGGCCAAAAGGGTTTTAAAAGATGGAGGTTTTGTCCTGGTTGGTTTTGTTGATAAAGAAAGTGAGCTTGGAAAAATCTATCTAAAAAGGCGTGATAAGAGTAAATTTTACAGGGAAGCCACCTTTTATTCAGCGAGGGATGTCCTTGATATTCTTAAGCTGTCAGGTTTTAGGGATATCACGTCAAGACAGTGCCTTATGCCAGGCATGCCTCCGGAAGTTACAAAAGAAGGTTTTGGCAAGGGCTCCTTTGTGGCAATGAAGGGCCTTAAATAGGAGAAATCAGGAGTTTTTACCTTTATATGAAAGAAAAAACTGCCATTTTCGAATGTAAAATGTGTGGCCATTGCTGTCATGGAGAGGCAACAGTATCAGTCTCTCCAAAAGAACAAAAAAAGATTGCAGAATTTTTGAATCTTTCCGTGGAAGAGCTTAAAAAACGATATCTAAGACCAAAGGGAAATATTACTGAGATGAAGATAGTAGATGGCCATTGTATTTTTTACGGAAAGGACGGGCTTTGTTCAATACATCCTATAAAGCCCTTTCATTGCAAAAGGTGGCCCCTTCATCCAAGTATTCTTGGTGATGAAAACGCCTGGAAGGCCATCAAGGCAGACTGCCCTGGCTTTTCAGAGGATGCCACCTATGAAGAGGTCAAGGACCTTGTAAGGAGTGTTCTCAATGAGTCTTGATTCTGTCAAAAAAGAGGTATTTGTAAGTTGTCCTTTTAATCTCCTTGTTGAAAAATACATTGAAAAGGTCCTAGTGGAAGGAATAAACCTTGAAATTGGTCTAAATGGCACCATCCTTTATGACTACATTACAAGGGATTTTTTGAATATTTCCTCAAAGCTTAAGGAAAAAGGGCTTTGTTGCACAGTTCATGCCCCCTTTACCGATATGAGCATTGGAGCAATTGATGAAAGGGTAAGGGTCATTTCCATATCCCAGCTAAAAAAGGCAGTAGATATTGCCTGTATCTTCGATGCCAGAGCCATGGTTTTTCATACAGGCTGGGAGAAAAAGATATATGCAGATCAGGATGAAAGATGGCTTAAAAATTTTACTCATTCTTTAAAGGAGCTTTGTTCCCATGCCAAAAGGGCAGGCATTCCTTTGATGCTTGAAAATGTCTTTGAACTTTCTCCAGACCTACACGTAGAGATATTTAAAAGGTTTTCCCCTGATGAAGTTAATTTTTGTCTTGATGTCGGCCATGTATATGCCTTTTCCAAAAAAGACCTTTCATTCTGGCTTGAACGGGTTGGAGAAAGGATAGGGCAGCTTCATCTTCACGATAATAAAGGAAGTGATGATGAGCATCTTGCACCAGGAGAAGGCATAATAGATTTTGAATTTTTGTTTTCCTGGCTTTCAAAAAGGGGAATAAAACCTTTAATCACCCTAGAGGCCCATGACGAAAAGACAGTTATACCAGGGCTTTTGGCAATAGATAGACTTAAGGAGCGGTTTTTTATCTAAGTGCAGATAAATCCCTTTACCCTGAAATTTACTGGTCCAGACCAGGACCTTGAATACGGTTTTTTGAGGTATTTTTATAGAGAATCCCTGACTGTCTTTAGGGTAGGTTTTTTCTTGGGATTAGTCCTTTACTCCCTTTTTGCCTTTTTTGACGCCTTTTCAATGCCTGAAGTAAAAGAAGAGCTTTGGAAGATAAGATTCTTTCTGGTCGGGCCTTTTATTGGTGTCGGAATTATCCTCTCCTATTTTCGTGGATTTCATCGTTACTGGCAGCCTTTAAGCCTTTTGATAATTTTAGTGGCAGCCTTTGGCATCTTTTGGATGATAGTCATAGGGCATGGCCCTTATCGATACTATTATTATGCAGGAAATATACTGGTACTTTTCTTTGGCATGGCCTTTATAAGGGCAAGGTTCGTTTGGTCCCTTGCCATGGGTCTATCAATAATATTTATGTTTATAGTTACTGCCCTTTTTCTCACCAAGACCCCAATGATCGTCACCTCCATGTTTGGCTTTTACTATGTGGGAAGTTTCATAGTGGGTGGGGCATCTGCCTATAGTGTTGAATTTTTTTCAAGAAGGAATTTTTACTTTTTGACCATTATAGAAAAGGATAGGTCAAAATTGGATGAGATAAATAAGATACTTAAAAAACAATATGATGATCTAAAAAAGGCCAAGGAGGAGATAGGGATACTGGCAGGACTTATTCCTATTTGTGCCAATTGCAAAAAGATAAGAGACGATAAAGGATATTGGAACCAGCTTGAAGAATATCTTGAAACTCATACCAATGTGGCCTTTAGTCATGCCATTTGCCCTGAGTGCATGGAAAGACTCTATGGCAAAGAGGAATGGTTTAGGCCAACAGACGGCAATAATAATTAAACCCAAAGGCAATTTTTAATTGTAGTCAGATACAGTATTTATTATGGTCTTGATATCCCTAAATCTTTACAGATCTTTTTTGCTAAATTTTCGTCAATTTCCTTATGTCTTGGGATGGTTGTCACCTTTTTCTCTGGTAAATTCCTTACCTTATGGTTCCTTCTTCCATGAGTTGTTTATTGGCCTCTGATACCAGCATTATGGCTTCTATTAGATTCTTTTTGGTCTCCTCTAGAGTTTTTCCCTGGGTGTTTGCACCAGGCAGCTCCTCTACGTATCCAATATATCCATAGGGTGATTTTTGAAAAACCGCTGTTAGTTTTGTTTCCATATTGTACACCACCTTTGGCTAAATTTTATCTTAATTTTATCATAAACTGTGATGTCTTTGTCCTTTAAAAAATCACTGAGGCTTTTATTTTTAATAATAAATCATTTAACAAATGGTGCAGTAGTCATTTCAAAAATTCTTGTATTAATCCTAAAATCCTTCTCCAACAAGTATCTCTTCCCTAAGCATAATGAGCTTGTTTTTGTAATCCTTTATCTGTCCTTTTTTGTCAAAATAAAGTGTGATGAGTCCAACAGATTTTCCTTTTGGGTGAGAGGTAACGATAAGTGCATTTCCAGCCCTTATCGGCACATAGGTTGGTGTGGTTATGCCACTTGAAATCATAAGATCAATTTCAGGGAATTTTTTTAGAATTTCCTTTGATTTTAGAAGATTAAGACTGGATAATACAATAACGATATCGGAATTTTTTTGAATTACGGGTAAGTATTTTTTAAGTCCAGATTCAGGGTCAATTATCTTTATATCTTTATTGCCTAATTTATAAAAGCTCTTATCTGTAATGCCAATGACAGCTACCTTTTTGCCCTTAACATCAAAAATCCTAAAGGGTGGGAATAGGGCATGTCCCTTTTCAAGGCAATTAACGGATACAAAGAGTTCTCCCTTTGGATCAAGAGATTTAAAAAATCTGGCTCCAGCAGAACTTATTTCATCCATGGAAAGGCATGAAGCCAAATAATTCATCTTTTTATAGTAGTTGAAAAGGGTCTTTGCCCTTTCCAAGGATTTTTTATTTGCCTTTTTCCCTGGTCTAAAGAAGGCCCTTCCACCATCCAATAAAAGATTAAATCCATGTTTTTCTTTTTGTTCGAGGACCCAACTGGCCCTGCGGGTGATCCCCCCGACTTTTTTCCCTCCTCAGGAAGGACAGGGTTCTAGCTGCCCCCAGGTGTTAGAAGTATAGGCAATGGTAATGGAAAGATTTTGGCCTTTGGCCCCTATTTTGGAAAAAGAGTTTTGGCATAAGAGAAAAATAGAGATAAAACAAAGAAAAAGGATTAATTTTAAACTCGTTAAGTTTTTCATTTCAGACTACTCCTCAAATTCATCCATCCACCAGCTTGCCCAGTGGGTATTGAGAATCTTTTCTGAAAGGCTTTTGGCCTCTTTTGTTTTTAGCCTTTTAAGCACATAGGGTATCCACATCTTTGCATTTTCATTTCCGCAGTCAAGTTGCTCCTTTAGTGAAAGGAGCATATCAATCTGATCTGCATCCCTTACGATTATGGCCTCAATGGACTTTCCTTCCTCATATTCTTGATAGATAGGGAACATCTCATCGCAAGGCTTGCACCTTTTAAGGGCCTCTTTCATTGCCCTTTTTTCATCCCTTTTAAGATACATTTTATGGACCGCATTTGCGTCCCCAGTTCTTGCCTCTGGAATATCGTGAATGATTGCCATAAGAAGGGCCTTTTGGGCATCTGCACCTGCCATCTTTCCAAGGACAAAGGCAATTATGGCCGTTGAAAAACTGTGGGCAGCAGTGGATTCCTTGCCTGTGCCCAAAAAGGCATAGCCGGTCCTTTGGGTCCTTTTTAACATGGCAATCTCAAAAAAGAATTTTGATAGCTCTTCTAGTTTTTTATCATCCATGATTGAAAGCTGGAGTTTTCTAAAGTGAAGATAACAAAAAGTTTTCCATCACGATTCGAGGAGCCACTTTACCCCCTTTAAGGGCAAGGTCAAGTTCGGCCATCTTTTCCAGAAGTCCAAATAATTCCTCTACTGAATACCTTGCCTTTAGATGAAGGAATATTACATATGGGTGAACCCTTAAAAAGTTCGCAATGGATGTTTCAGAAACTGCCTCTTTTAAAGATGGCAATATGCTTGATTTAAATTGGTAAAAGGTGAGCCCATCAACTTCAAATCCTGCCTTTTTCAGGGCAATTTTAAGGGCAAGGATCCTTAAAAGGCTGTTTCTTATGGTTGCAAGTATTGCAAGGGCAGGAATCTCCTGTGAAAAAAGAAGATCAAGGGATATGAGGGCCATTTTTAAATCCCTTTGTCTTATGGCTTCACTTATCCTGAATATCTCCTCTTTCTTGTGTCTTGTTACAAGCTCTTCAACATCGATATCCCTAATCCTTTCTCTTTCTCCAATTAGATTAATAAGTTTTTGAAGTTCGTTTTGAATGGCAGAAGAAGAATCCTCGCCAACAAGGCTTAGAAATAGGTCAAGGGCGCTAGGAGAAATCTTTTTCCCCTCTTTTTGGATAATATCCTTTACAAGTTCTCTTGCCCTTTGTGCCTTATCTTTTTCTTTTTGATCTTTAAGGGAAAAATCAAAAAAATTACAAATTTCTGTAAGTTTTTTTAGTTCCTGGTCCTTGAAAGATTTTTGGCTAAAATGTAATATCAATAGGCTCTTTGAATCCCCTTTTTCCTTTTGTCCCTTAATCCACTGGACTACTGAATTCATTTCTGCCAAAAGATTGTCTGCCTCTTGACACACAACTGCCTTTTCCGAGGAAAACATGCCTTTTGTCTTGAGGGCTTCAAGGATCTGTTTAACTGTGGCCTCGTTGCCATCAAGGTATTGGGCGATTTCAGACTGCTCCTTTTTAAACCTTTCCCTAATGACTTCAGATACCCTTTGGCCTACAACCTGCCAGTCTCCGAAAAAAAGGAGGCATATATCTTTTTTGTCTTTTTTGTCAGAACGGACTTTATCAAGCACCTCTACTTACCCTCCAGATAACGGTTGCACCACAGGAGTCACTATAGACATTTACTGCCGTTCTCATCATGTCAAGGATTCTGTCAACGGCAAGGATTGGGCCAATGGCATCTACAGGAAGCCCTATTACCTTTAAAATTACGGCTATGGCAACAAGGCTTGCGGCAGGGATGCCTGCAACACCAATAGAGGTTAAAAGGGCAGTGAATACCACGACAAATGCCTTTAAAAATCCGATCTTTATTCCCATTGCCTGGGCAATGAATAGGGCTGCTACACATTCATAAAGTGCGGTTCCATCCATGTTGACAGTGGCGCCAAGGGGAAGGACAAAGGAGGATATCCTATTTGGGACACGGGCCCTTTTTTCTATGCATTCCATGGTGACTGGAAGCGTTGCAGAGGAAGATGCAGTGGAAAAGGCAGTCAGAAGGGCAGGGAGCATGTTTTTTAGGTGATTAAAGGGGCTTATGCCAAAGGACTTTAATATGACGGAAAGGGTAATAAAAAAATGGATTCCAAGGGCAAGGGCCACAGTGAAAAAGAAACTCAAAAGGGGAGTAATGGCAGCTAGTCCGGTCTTGGCTATGACCTTGGCCACAAGGCCAAAGATCCCTATTGGGGCAAAGAGCATGACAATCTCTGTCATTTTCATTGATGCCTCAAAGACCGCCTGGGAAAACCTTGTCAAAAGGTCCCTGTAACTTCCATCAATTTTGTGGCAGGAGATCCCAAAGAGTATTCCAAAAAATATTATTCCAAGCATCTGCCCCTTTGAGGCAGCGGCAACTATATTTGGGGGCACCATTCGCAAAAAGATGTCCTTAAGCTCATAGAGGGAGCCAGAGCCTTTAATAAGGCCCTTTGGAAGGTGAGCCCCGGAAAGCCCAATCATATCCCCAACAGGTGTTGAATTATGAATGCCTGGCGTAAGGATATAGACGAGAAAAAGCCCAGTAAGGATTGCAACAAGGCTTGTTGATAGATAATAAAGGATTGTCTTAAGGCCAAGGCTTCCTATCCCCTTTATGTCCTTAATATTTAATATCCCTGAAACAATGGAAGATAGAATCAAGGGCACAATCAACATCTTTAGGGCATTTAAAAAGAGTTGCCCTAAGAAACCGTAAAGGTCCAGTGCCACCTTGCCCTTAAAAAAAAGGCCTGACAAAAAGGCAAGAATAAGGGCAATGAATATCTTTAGGTGAAGAGGATATTTCCTTGTTATGATTCCCCCAATTCCCTGGACCTTTTTGTGGCAGCCCTTACTGCATCCATGACAATGCCCGAAAGACCAGCCCTTTCAAGCTCGTAAAGTCCCTGGATGGTTGTCCCCCCTGGGCTTGTGACCATGGAAGTAAGCTCACCTGGATGTTTGCCAGTCTCAAGGCACATCTTGGCAGACCCGATAACGGTTTGGATTGCAAGAAGTGATGCAGTGGGCCTCGGAAGCCCCTCCCTTATCCCTGCCTGGATGAGTGCCTCTATAAACATGAAGCAGTAGGCAGGTCCACTACCACTTAAGCCTGTTACTGCATCCATAAGGTTTTCTGGTACCTCAACTGCCTTACCTAAGCTGTTAAAAAGCCAAAGGGTCGCCTCCATGTCCTCTCTTTTTGCACCTTCACCCTTTGATATCCCTGCTGCCACTGCCTGAACAAGACACGGTGTA
The DNA here is from genome assembly GCA_026991135.1 of Deltaproteobacteria bacterium. Lineage (GTDB taxonomy): Bacteria > Desulfobacterota > Dissulfuribacteria > Dissulfuribacterales > QOAL01 > JAADCZ01. The sequence goes on from JALXCD010000099.1 coordinate 9,946, forward strand.
TTAGGCATGACTCTTATAATTCTCTTGTCGTCCCCTAGAAGTTTTTGAAGACGTTTAAGGGTGATCCCTGCCGCAATGGATATGACAAACTTTTCCTTGGTGATGGATTCTCTAAGTTCTCTTAAAACCACATCAATGACCTGAGGTTTTACTGCAATAAGAATGGCAGATGCCCCTTTTGCTGCCTCCTTGTTGTCACAAAAGGTTTTAATGGAATAGTTCTCTTCTAGGTATTTTCTTCTTGCCTCAAGAGGCTCAGAGACAAAGATATTTTCCCTTTTAATCAGGTCCTTCGAAAGTATTCCCTTTATAAGGGCCTCGGCCATCTGGCCTCCGCCAATAAAACAGATGGAATCAATTGGATTTTTGCCCATTTCAAAATCTCCTAAATTTTAAGAGGAATTTTTTAAATGTTTTCAAGCAAAAAAACTAGCTAGTAATCCAGCAAAATACCTTGAAAAATACAATATAGAAAAGGAAAAGCCAGCGATTTTTAAGTCTTTAATTTTTAACAAGCTGATCATAATCTTTGTGATGTCCTATCCATATCCAAATGAGACCATCTTCATCTTCGATAGCCAATGCTCGATATGCCTTTCCAACCCGTACTGACCATAATTCCCCGATTTTTTTTAATTTTAAAGATGGATGGCGGGGATTATCTTTGAGCAAGATGAAATTTTTCTTAGCCAAATTTTGGATATCTGGCGGTAATTTACCAAAAGCATTCCAAAACCTTGATGTGGCACGATGTAGCACTAAAGCTCCTTCAATTTCCCTTCTTTTTTCTCTTTTTTGGCTTCTTTAATTAAAAAATCAAGTTTGCCTGAAGTTATATCTTTTTCGATTTGCTTATCCCATTCATTCCAGTCTTGCTCAATAATCCAGTCCCTAAGCCTTACAAACTCACTATAAGACAGTGATCTTATTTCTTCCTGGATTTTTTCTACCTGGGCCATTTTAACCCTCCAAAATATTTGAATCAGGTTTGACATTCATTTTTTGCCAAAGATCTTTTCATCATCTGTTCTTATGCCACGAGTCCTTATCATTTTTAGGACAAACAAGAATTTTTTGTGCCACTCCCTTTCCTATAGCAAGCCTAGAGCCCTTGACATTTAGAATTATGGGCCCTGTCTTTCCAATTACCTCTATCTTTTCCCCTACTAAAAGTCCTAGATCGGTAAGCCTTCTTTTTACCTTTTCACCCCCTGCTATTTCAACTATCTCAACCTTTTCTCCCGGAGAGATCATGGTGAGGGGAAGCCGCGCACCTTGCTTTTCCTTGCATTCTTTGCAAATTCCATAGATTGTTGTCTTGTGGAAAAGGGGCTCAAAGCCAAGGTCCTTTGCCGGGGATGTAAGGAGCTTTTTTAGATTTTCATCATAAAATTCCACTACCTTTCCACATCTTGTACACATGAGGTGATCATGGTTTTCACCAATGTGGAGATGCTCATACCAAGGGCCCTTGCCGTTAAGTAGCACTCTTTGGGCTAGTCCATATCTGCATAGAAGGCCCAGTATCTCCTTGATGGTCTCCCTTGAAATGTTCAAGTCCCTTTCTTTTATTTTATTATAGATGAAATCGGCAGAAAGGTGGCCTTCATATTTTAAAAATTCATCAACTACTTGGAGTTCACTGCTTGAAAGGCTCTGGCCTGTTTGTTCAAGAAGATTAAGAAAATTTTGTTTCTCCTTTTCATGGAGCCTCTTAAAACATGGGGTAGGGTTGATGGACTCATTTTCATGGTTTCGGTTCTGATGATTACAAGAATTGCCATTTTCGTTTTTTAATTTGCCTAAAAGCCTCTGAAGCATTTGACCTCCCAAAAAATATTTTGGCTAAAAGAAATTGTAACTCAGTATCAATAAGCCTTGACTGGCAAGTCTAATAAGATTAGAAATTTTTGAAAAGTCAATTTTTTTTAAATACTTTGGTAGTTGTAATGGCTTTTCAATCTGAATTAGAGGTCTTTCGAAAATTTTTAAAAAATCAGGGGATGCGTTATACCCCTGAAAGAGAGGCCATCATTAAAGAGATATTTTCCATTCATGACCACTTTGATGTTGATGGTCTTTATATCTCAATGAGAAGAAAGGGCCTGAGGGTGTCAAAGGCATCTATTTATAGGCTTATACCTCTTCTCATCGAGGCAAATCTTATTGCAGAGGTCTTTTTTGACAAGGGCCAGACCTATTACGAACATATATATGGACATGAACATCACTGCCATTTAAGGTGCAAGGAATGCAATAAAATAGAGGAATTCAGTGATCCAAGGCTTAAGGATTTGGAAAAGGAGCTTTCGGAAAGGTTTGGTTATAAGATTTTGACTCACAAGCTTCAGGTAATTGGTATCTGTTCAAAGTGCCAGGCCAAGGAAGATTCTGCCTGATCTGTCTTTTTGTCAAGAATGGCAAGGCTCAATATAGTCCTGGTTGAACCGGAAATCCCTCCAAATACTGGAAACATAGCAAGGCTTTGTGCAGCTACAAACTCAAGGCTACATCTTGTTCATCCCCTTGGCTTTAAAACAGATGATAGACATCTTAAAAGGGCAGGGCTTGATTACTGGGAACATGTAGAGATCATCCATCATGAAAATCTTCATTCTTTTTTAAATAGTAAAAATAGAATTGTTAAGCAGGAAAGGCTTTATCTTTTTTCCACAAGAGGTAAATACATCTATACAGAGGCAAATTACCGAGACGGCGGATATTTGCTCTTTGGAAAGGAAACCACAGGGCTTCCCATCTGGTTTTTGAGAAAATTTTTTGACAGAAGCTTTTTCATCCCCATGTGGGGAAAGACCAGAAGCATTAACCTTTCAACTGCCGTAGGAATTGTAACTTATCATGCATATAATGCAATAACAGCAGGGTTTAAAGGCCTATCCTGTGAGGTCAGAAGGCCACTTGAAGATGAACTCGGGTAGTATTCTTGTTTTTGTATATGGAACCCTTAAAAGGGGTGGAAGGTATCATTATCTTCTTGAAAACGAAAAGGTCAGGTTCAGGGGAAAGGCAGTTACAAGGGAAAAATTCATCATGTATGAAAGGGATGGCATCCCCTATGTCTCCAGGAAAAGAAGTCTTTCAAGGATTAAGGGAGAGGTCTATGAGGTGGATAAAAAGACACTTTTCCGTCTGGATTCCCTTGAAGAGCACCCTCATTGGTACAGGAGGGAAGAGGTGGAAGTGGAATTTTATGATGGAAATTCCACAAGGGCCTTTTTATATTTTAATGAGAATGAGGAGGGGAGGGTCATTTCTTCTGGGAATTTTCCTGTCTAAAAGCACTTTTTGCTGTCCAAAAGCACTGTAACCGGTCCGTCATTTATAAGTTTGACCTCCATGTGGGCCCCAAAGACCCCGCCTTGGCAATGGATCCCAAGCTCTTTTATCATCGCAATGGCCTTTTCATAAAATTTATTTGCTTCATTTGGCTCCATCGCCTTTGAAAAGGAAGGGCGCCTTCCCTTTCTGCAATCTCCAAGAAGGGTGAACTGGGAAACAACAAGTATCTCCCCATGAATATCAATTATAGACCGGTCAAATTTTCCCTCTTCGTTTTCAAATAGCCTCAGGTTCAGGCACTTATCTACTATGTATTTTAGGTCCTTTTCTGTATCTCCTTCTTCAACGCCAAGAAAGATAAGGGCTCCCTTTTTTATGTGGCCCACCACCTTTTCATCTACAACCACCTGAGCCTCTTTGACCCTTTGCCAGACTGCTCTCATTTTTTAATCACTCCAATAATCAAATACCTTGTCCTTTGGATTATAAACCTTTATTTTCTAGCTTATGGCTTCCGAACTCATTATAAATGTTGCCCCGTGGGAAACAAGGGTTGCCCTCCTTGAAAATGGACAGGCCGTTGAATTTCATGTAGAGCGCGCCGGAAGGCCAAGCCATGTTGGAAATATCTATAAGGGCAGGGTGGTAAGGGTCCTTCCAGGAATGCAGGCGGCCTTTGTGGATATTGGGCTTGAAAGGACTGCCTTTTTATATGTTACAGACGTGTATGACCATCTATCTGAATTTGAGTTAATGCTTGGAAGGACAGATTGCTGTGAAGAGCAGGATGACTTTTCTTCAAACCATGAAGATGAAAAGGATGAAAGCCTTCACTATACCCCGCCACCTTTTAGAATTGAGGACCTTTTACACGAAGGTCAGGAGATACTTGTTCAGGTGACAAAGGAACCAGTGGGAAGCAAGGGTGCAAGGGTTACCTCCCATCTTTCCCTGCCTGGAAGGCACCTTGTCCTCATGCCTACAATGAATCACGTTGGAATCTCACGGCGAATAGAAGATGAGGAAGAACGTTCAAGGCTTAAGCAGCTAATTGAAGAACTTAGGCCAAAGGGCCTTGGGTTTATTGCAAGGACGGCCAGTGAAGGGGTTCAGAAAAAGGATATTAAGGCGGAGATGGATTTTCTTTTAAGGCTTTGGAAGGATATCCAGAAAAGGAGCACCACTCTTCCCATACCTAGCCTTGTTTATGAAGACCTGGATATAACATTAAGGGCGGTAAGGGACCTTTTCACAGGAGATGTAGAAAGGCTTGTTGTTGATTCACGGCAAGCCTATGAAAGGATCCTTCATTTTATTGACACCTTTGCCTTTGAGCTCATGCCTCGGGTGGAGCTTTATAACGAAAATCAGCCCATATTCGATGCCTTTGGCATAGAGATGGAGATGTCAAGGGCCCTTGGCAAAAAGGTTTGGTTAAAATCGGGTGGATACATAGTTATTGAAAGCACAGAGGCCCTTACTGCCATTGATGTGAACACAGGTAAATATGTAGGAAAGAGAAATCTGGAAGAGACGATACTAAAGACCAATCTTGAGGCTGCAAAAGAGATTGCGTATCAGCTTCGTCTAAGAAATATCGGAGGGCTTATAATCATTGACTTTATTGATATGTCAAACCCTTCCAGCAGGGAAAAGGTATTTAAGACCCTTAAGGATGCACTGAAAAAAGACAAATGCAAGACAAATATATTGAGGATGTCAGAACTTGGCCTCATCCAGATGACCAGAAAGAGAAACAGAGAGAGCCTAAAGCGACAGCTCACCGAAAGGTGTTTTTATTGTGAAGGAACAGGGGTGTTAAAGTCCCGAAGGACAATTTGTTTTGAAATATTCAGGCAGATCACAAGGGATGCATCGTCATTTTCTACAAATGCAATTCAGGTCTCAGTCCATCCAAGGATTGGGGATATGCTTTTAAAAGAAGAGTCAACCTTTGTAGAGGCCCTTGAAAAGGGTATAGAAAAGGAGATTATTATTGTGCCAAGGCCTGAGTTTCACCTTGAGCAATTTGAAATCAATTATGTTCAGCTACAAAAAGGAAGTGAGAATTCATAGGGGGATAAGATGAATTTTGAGCCAAATGGCCTTCCAACATTGATAGGAAGCCTTCCGTTAAAGGATCATAAAGAAGCAGTTGAACTTATACTGAAATACACACCGGAGATACCACTCTGGCCGCAGCTACCAGTCTTTGAAGAAGAAAGGTTGCTTTCCCAATTTTCTGAAGGCCTTCCAGGATTGGTGAAAAAGGCAAACAAGGTCTTTTTTGATACCAACTCCCCCGACTTTGAGGGAGAGCTTCTTTCTTTTTTTGAAGATTATCTGGCAGTCACTGAAGGCGGAAAACCGCTCGATGGCTCACGATTTTCCTTTTCGGAAAGGACCTCTCGGGGTTTTGATACCTTTTTGGAAATGGTAAAAGGGCTTTCTCCGCTTCCTTTTGCTCTTAAGGGTCAGATTACAGGGCCTTTTACAATGCTAACAGGTCTTAAGGATCAGGATGGAAAGCTTATTTATTTTCATCCAATGTTAAAGGATGCAGTTATAAAGGCTGTAACCCTTAAGGCCTGTTTCCAGGTGGTAAAAATGAAGGAAATTGGGACAAGGGTAATCCTATTTCTTGATGAACCCGCCCTTTCAGGCTTTGGTTCTTCGGCCATGGTGGGTATAACAAGAGACGAGGTCCTTTCTGATCTTAAGGCCGTGGTCTCAGAGGTGAAATCCAAAGGTGCCCTTTGTGGCATTCACGTTTGTGCCAATACAGATTGGTCCCTAGTTCTTGACGCAGGAATTGATATATTGAGTTTTGATGCCTATGGATTTTTTGAAAAATTTATCCTTTATAAGGAAAAAATAGTAGGCTTTTTGGAAGAAGGCGGGGTAGTGGCCTGGGGCCTAGTGCCAACGCTAAATCCTGATGATCTAAAAAAGGAAACCATTGATTCACTTTTTGAAAGATGGAAAGAACAGAATAGAATCCTTGGTTTGGATGAAGAATTTATCAGGAAAAGGGCCCTCATTACACCAAGTTGTGGAACTGGTCTTTTGACAATTGAGCTTGCGGAAAAGGCCCTTTCTTTAACAAAAGAACTTTCAGAAAGGATACGGGCAACTTGAATTTCAAGGCAAAAAGGACATTTGAATCAATAAAAAGAGAAGAGCTTTCAAAAGAGCTTACAAGGCTTTCTGGTGCAATTTATGATGGTAAATTCTTTTTTGATGAAAAGGAGATAAAACTTAAAGATACTCTTTTTTTAAAGCAATCTCTTAAGGTAAAGGACGGCAGATTTTATCTAGATATCCAGATAAAAGGTGACATCATTGGTCAAGAAAGGGAAAAAAGCCCTGAAGTCTCTAGAAAGAAAAAGGAAAAGAGGGAAAAAAAGAAAAGGCCCTATGAGGCCAAAAAAATAAAAAAGGCCATGGGAGGCCTTTGGAAAAATCTTTCAAGGGCCATTAGAAATCAGGAACAATTTCCAGAGGAGGCCGAGCTCATCGAACTTTTAGATAAATATTCAAAACTTACTGATCCAGACTGGGATAAGGAGTGGCAAATTTGTGACAGAAGGGTCAGGGAATTACTTGATCAAATAAAAAAGGGGGATTTTACCCAGGCTCAGAATTTGATTAGGGAGGTAAATGGATTAATTAAGAGCTGTCACAAGATTTATAAATAGTAAAAAATTGG
>JALXCD010000100.1 GCA_026991135.1 Deltaproteobacteria bacterium
ATCAAAGATAAAAGAAAAGGTTGACATATGTCTTTTGGATCCGCCCCGTACCGGAGCCAAAAAGATTTGCAAAAACATCCATCAACTAAATCCATCAGGAATCATATACGTATCTTGTGACCCAATGACCCTTAAAAGGGACCTGGAATATCTCATAGACCAGGGCTATCGCCCCCAAAAAACTGTATTAATAGACCTTTTCCCACATACTTTTCATATTGAAAGTGTTACCTTGCTCTTAAAGAAAGGATAAAATCTACAATTAAATTTCAACCTGCGAATGATCTCCAATCATAAGTCTAAGGGCACCCCTAAGGGAATTTGCCTTTTTAACGGTTGCATCCCTTCCGATCAAGCTATCTTCAAGACGTACCACCCCAAAGACCTTTGACCTTTCAAGTATAACCACATGCTCAATGACCGAATCCTTGATGACACTTTCATCCCCAATGCTGCTATAGGGGCCAATGAAGGAGTTTTCTACCCTGGCATTTTTCCCAATGATCACAGGCCCCCTGATGGTGCTTTTTTGAACAATTGCATCTTCTTCTATCCTTACCCTTCCTTCAATATTCGATTCTTCATCTACCTCACCTTCAATGGAACGCCTGACATACTCATCCAAAACCGTGGTATTTGCTGCCAGAAAATCATCCTTTTTCCCAGTATCAAGCCACCAGCTTTCAAGAATTTCACCCTGGACCTTATAGCCCTTTTGAATAAGGGCCTGAATGGCATCTGTAATCTCAAGCTCACCCCTCCAGGATGGCTTGATGCTATCTATTGCCTCATGGATAACCGGAGAAAAGAGATAAACGCCCACAAGGGCTAGATCTGACGGTGGCTCCTTTGGCTTTTCCACAAGCCCCACTATATTTCCGTCCTCATCTAGCTTTGCCACTCCAAAGGCCCGTGGATCCTGGACCTTTTTTAGAAAGATCATGCAGTGACTGTCACTTCGTGAAAATTTCTCAATTGCATCCTTAATTCCCTTTCCCAAAAGGTTGTCCCCTAAATACATCACAAACTTGTCATCACCCAAAAAGGACCTTGCGGTCTTCACTGCATGGGCAAGACCGAGGGGTCTATCCTGCACTATATAGTTGATCTTTAGGTCCCATTTGCTCCCATCTCCAAGATATTCCCTTACCTCTTCCTGGGTCTCGGGTGCAACTATCACCCCGGTCTCCTTAATTGCCGCTTCCTTCAAATGATCCATCACATAGCCCAAGATTGGCTGGTTGGCCACAGGTACCAGTTGCTTTGCCATTGTATGGGTTAAAGGTCTAAGACGTGTTCCCCTTCCACCACTTAAAACAAGGGCCTTCATTTTTTAGTCCTCCATATCTTTAAATGAAAACTTTTCAGCTACATCATTTGGAAAATCCAAGATCACAAGCCTTTTTTTATCCCCAAGGATCTTTATTGTTACCGTAAAGGGTTTTTCAAATATATCATTATCTTCCAGATAATCTGCCCATTCAATTACAAAAAAAAAGCCCCTTTCAAGATAGTCCTCAATCCCAAGCTCCCAAAGATCCGCCCTCTTCCCAACTCGGTAAAGATCGATATGGGCCATTGGAGGCGTGGTATCATACTCATGGATTATTGAAAAGGTTGGACTTGATACATTCTTAGGATCCTCTCCTAAATATTTTGCCAAAAATTTGGTTAGTTGTGTCTTTCCAGCCCCAAGGTCTCCTTTTAAAAAAAATGCCATGCCTGGCTGAACAAACTTTGAAAGGGCCTTTGCCAGCCTTTCAGTATCTTTAAGATCTTTTAATAAAAATTCCCTTTTCATAATTATTGACCAGGCAAAAGTCGGTTACTATTGAATTAGCCTCTTTTTTAAAAGATAGGTTGCCAGGGCTCCAAAAAATACAGTAAAAATTATCGTTAAGATCACCTCAAAAAGCATTTCTTCAACATTTCCAACTTTTCCATAACAAAGACTCCTTGAAAGGATAACAACATTTGCAAGGGGCATAACAGAAAGTGCTTCTTTAAGGGGAGATGTTATGGCATCAAGTGAAAAAAATATTCCTGAAAACAGAAAAAATGGAGTGATCACCAGGGACGTAAAATAATTAAAAAAGTCATAATTTGTGGCAATGGCTGTCATGATAAGCCCCATGCTTGCAAAGATTGCCCCTTCAAGAAAAAGGATCGGAATTACTAGTACATAAGACATGGCCGGAAAGACCCCGAAAAGTGGCAAGGTTAGAAGCATTATCAGCCCTGCCACGAGCCCCTTTGTAGCCCCCCACATAATCTCGCCTAGGGCAAGCTCGTAAACCGATATCGGAGTCATAAGAATTGCCTCAAAGGTCCCCTGGGTTGATAACCTGGTATAAGAGCCATAGGTTGCCTCAAAGGCTGAAGAATACATAACAGCAGAGGCCACAAGCCCTGGGGCAATAAATTGAAGATAGGTCATCCCCTCTATTTCAGGCACTGACTTTCCAAGACCGTATCCCATGGCCAGGAGGAACAAAAAGGGCTGGCCAAGATTTCCAATTAGGCTTGCCTGAAGATGTTTCAGCCAGACCTTTAAATTTCTATACCAGACCTGAAACATTTCTCCTAAGTCTCCCTGAGTTTTCTGCCAGTAAGCCTTAGAAACAGGTCTTCAAGGGTGGCCGGCCTTTTAGTCACATGAGAAAAGCTTGAAATCAGGCTATCTAGTTCCTTGCACCCGTCTCTCAAATATACAAAAAGCCTATTTTCAAAAATCTCTGTATCTATATCACAACCCTTAAGATATTTTCTTATCTCATCTAGCCGATTTGCCCCATCGGAAAATTCCACGATTTCAGAACCCAACATGTCTTTGACTAGGCCCTTTGGAGTTCCCCTTGCAATGGCAGTCCCGTTGTCTATTATTATTACCTTGTCAGCAAGCCTTTCCACTTCTTCCATATAATGACTTGTAAGAAGCATGGTGGTGCCCTTTTCCTTTAAATCCGAAAGCCTCTCCCATATCAAGAGCCTTGCCTGGGGGTCAAGTCCTATTGTCGGTTCATCAAGTATTATAAGCTCTGGTCTATTTATAAGAGCCCTTGCAAGAAGAAGTCTTCTTCTCTGACCTCCTGAAAGGTTTTGAATTATTTCAGAACGCCTGTTTTTAAGGGCAAAAAACTCCAAAAGCTCCTCTGCCCTCTTTCTTGCAACCTTTTTCGATATCCTAAAATAATTGGCATAGACTATGAGATTTTCAAAAACAGTGAGGTCTGGGTCCAAGTTGTCCATCTGAGGGACGACGCCCATTTTGAATTTAGCCCCTTTTAGGCCCTTGGGATACTCTAAATCAAAGACTCTAATAGAGCCTTCAGTCGCTATTACAATACCCAGTAGAATTCGGATGGTCGTTGTCTTTCCAGCGCCATTTGGCCCCAGAAGGGCTAGGCACTTTCCCTTTTTTAAGCTGACATCAATGCCTTTTAATACCTTGCGTTTTCCAAAAACCTTTTTAAGGCCCTTGATGTCAAGGACCACTTCTCCTTGTTGCTCTTTAAAGCCCACCTAAATGACCTTTTCTATTCTGACAAATCCTTTCTGAAAGTCCAATGGCAGAAACAAGGCTTGTGGCATCGGCCTTTCCCGTTCCTGCAATGTCATAGGCGGTGCCATGATCTACAGATGTCCTTACAATTGGAAGTCCAAGGGTTACATTTACACCATCCCTAAAATGCAAAAGCTTGAAAGGTATAAGGCCCTGATCGTGATACTGACAACAGACTGCATCAAAGGCACCCTCTTTTGCCATGTAAAAAATGGTATCTGGAGGAAAAGGGCCATAGACCTCAATCCCTTTATTCCTTGCCATCTCTATTGCAGGACCAATTATCCTTCCCTCTTCATCTCCAAACATGCCCCCTTCACCTGCATGGGGATTAAGCCCGCATACCGCCAGCCTTGGCCTTGTTATTCCAAAATCTTCCACCAGGGACTTATGGGTAATCCTAATTGTCTTAAAAACCCTTTCGGTAGAAAGAAGTTTAGGTACATCTTTAAGGGCACAGTGGATGGTGATAAGAGTAACCCTTAGGCTTTCACCTGCCATCATCATCGAATAGTCTGATGTATTGGTCATTTGGGCAAGAATCTCTGTATGCCCCGGGAAATCGATGCCTGAAAGCTCAAGTCCCTTTTTACTTATGGGGCAAGTAACAATTGCTGAGAATATCCCGCTTTTTGTCATTTGAATGGCGGTTTTTATGTATTCAAAAGATGCCTTTCCTGTAAGTCTGGAAGGAGCACCAAATGGGACATCATCTGGTGACAAATCAGTAACAGAAAGACAGTTCAGCACTCCGTCTTTTAAAGATTTTCCTGGCTCCCATCTATCTATTAAAATCCCGCTTTTTAAACACGCCTTTGCACGCTCAAGTATGTTCAAATCTCCAACTACAATAATCTTTGATAAAATTTCGTTATCCTGACCGGCCTTGATTATTATTTCAGGGCCTATTCCGGCAGGACAGCCCATTGTAACCGCAATGGGCACCTGATGCCCTTTTGGGCTGTTAATTTTCATTCTCAACTGCCTTTTCAAGAACCACCTGGTCCTTACCAGAAAGCTCTTTTAGGTAACAATTGACATGTTCGTTTTTGGAGGTAGGAAGTGTGAGGCCAGAAAAATCAGGTTGTATCGGAAGCTCTCTTCTTCCTCTATCCACAAGGACTGCCAACTCTATCCTTGCAGGCCTGCCATAATCGATAAGGGCATCAAGGGCTGCCCTAATTGTCCTTCCTGTATAGATTACATCATCTACCAGGACAATGATCTTGTCATCGATTGAAAAGGGGATCTCAGTTTTTCTTATGATGGGATGCTGACTCAAATGGCTCCAGTCATCCCGATAAAGTGTTATATCAAGGATTCCAACAGGCGGCTCAATACCCTCAATGGCTTTGATTTTTTCTCTGAGCCTATTTGCTAGAGGAACTCCACCTGTTCTGATGCCAACAAGGCAAAGATCCCTGGACCCCTTGTTCTTCTCTACTATTTCGTGGGCCATTCGGGACAATGCCCGATCCATTTCCTTTTCGTCCAAAAGTATGGAAGTCTTTTTTTTCAACAAGCACCTCCCTAGCTACTTGATGGTATTGTAAGAACC
>JALXCD010000101.1 GCA_026991135.1 Deltaproteobacteria bacterium
TAAGGTTTTCAAGTCATTAAAAATGGCACTTCCTCCAACCATCATGGAAATAAGCGGATGACTAGTCAGATTTTACAATCGATAACACCAAGTAGTGCCAAGAGCTATAATTGTGCATTTAACTTATTGATATTACGATATATTTTTCAAACAACTGTTAAAGATGAGTTTTACAACCAAAATTAATCACATGAGAAGGCCCCCTTTGCCTCTTTTTTATCAATGAACATAAAGGCAGTGCGGACTGTTGTAACGCTTTTGACAAGCCCATTTTTATCTGCAAATTTTTCCAAAATCCTTTTCACTTCATCCTTTTCGTTTCTTTTCAAAGGCCTTTTTAGTTCAAGGCGCCAGATCATCCTTTCAATCTGATCTTTTATGGGTTTTGTTCTTTCCCAACACCCTGTAAAAAAGGTGAGATGTGGTGCATATCCAAGGCTATAAAGGTAATTAAAAATAATAGTAATGTCTTGACCCTTTTGGTGTATCTCCTTTCCCAAAATTTCTCTTGAAATTAGGCCTAAAAGCCGATTTTTTCTTATTCCGGCCCAGGTCACTATGCCTATAAATCTTTTTGAATAGTCAAGAATTTTTTTTAGATTTTTTATGTCCCTTAATAGTGGAGTCATGGAACAAAAGACCAAATCAAAGGAAATATCCCTCTTAAAGTCTTCCCAGCTTTTCCGTACAATTTCAATGTTTGACAGGCTATAATGTTTCTTCTTTTCCTCTAACTTTTTCAACATGCCCGTTGATATGTCCAGACATGTGACTGATTTACAAAAGGGTGCAAATCTTATTGCATAGGTTCCAGTGCCACAGCCTACATCCATCACAATATTTTTCTTGTCTAAAGCGCCTTTTTGTTGCAAGATGTTTAATATCGAATTTATTTGATTTTGATAATCTTTGCACTTTTCAAGGTCATCATAAGTGGCAGCAGCTTTGTCCCAGGTTTTAGCCTCAAGACATTTTTTGTTAATTTGGTCTTTTTTTTCTGGTATGGCCAGGGATTCCCAAAACTCTGGAGAACTGGGGTTGATATCTTTCACTTTTTCACCTCTACGAAAGGATATGTATGAGTAATAAAACATTTGAGCAATTATTGGAAGAATCAGTAAGACTTCATGGGCACCTTTGCCCTGGGCAGGTCCTTGGAGTGCGTCTAGCCATGCTTGGTCTAAATGAGCTTGGTATTGAAGATCCAAAGGGAAAGGATAGAAAACGGCTCATAGTATTTGTGGAAATAGATCGGTGTGCAACTGATGCAATTCAATCAGTTACCGGTTGTAGCCTTGGGAAGAGGTCCTTAAGGTGGGTGGATTATGGAAAGATGGCAGTAACTTTTCTGGATCTTGAGACAGGAAAGGCCAAGCGAATAGTTGCAAAGGAAGAGGCAAGAGAGCTATCTAAAAGATATTTCCCTGAGATAGAAGATAAATACAAAAGACAGCTTGAGGCCTACAAGGTCATGCCTTATTCAGAACTTTTTGAGATCCAAGATGTACATGTGAAAGTCAACAAAGCCGATTTGCCAGGGCGTCCTGGAAGAAGGGTCCAATGTTCGATATGTGGTGAGTGGGTTCAAGACTTTAGGGATGTTCAAAAGGACGGAAAGATACTTTGTAGGCCTTGTGCCCAAGGGGGTTATTATGAGCCTATCTCCTAATGATCATGATGTCTTTTTTATAAAAAGGCTTGTTCCTGTGGAAGAAGCGGTAGGAATGGTCCTTCCCCATGATATCACTGAAATTGTGCCTGGAAAGAAAAAGGGGCCAGCCTTTAAAAAAGGGCACATAATAAGAAAGGAAGACGTTTCAAGATTAAAGGATCTTGGAAAATTTCATATCTATTGTCTTGAACTGGGTCCTGAACATGTTCACGAAAATGATGCTGCTCTTATTCTTGGACGATATGCCTGTGGATCAGGAGTCTATACAGACTTAAAGATATCAGAGGGCAAGGTGTCTTTTTATGCCTCATTTAATGGAATTTTCAAGGTAGATAAGGAGGCCCTTTTAGAACTTAATCTTTTGGGAGATGTTATGCTTTCCACAAGGCATGACAATTTTCCTGTAAAAAAGGGAGAACTTGTAGCTGCAGGGCGTGCCATTCCTCTTGTGATTTCAAAAGAAATCATGGATAGGGCCAAGGCAATTCTAAAAGGGGCCAGGGGGCTTTTAAAAGTCATTGATTATAAAATAAAAAAGGGAGCTATAGTTGTAACAGGTAGGGAGGTTTTTGAAGGAAGGATCAAAGATGCCTTTGGCCCTGTTATGAAGAAAAAGCTTGAAGCCTTTGATGTGGAGGTTACTAGTTTTAAAAAGGTTCCAGATGACATCTTTGAGATTTCAGGAGCAATAAAGGATGCTATAGATTCGGGTGCTGAGATTATTTTATGTACAGGTGGGATGTCAGTGGATCCAGATGATGTTACCAGGAAGGGAATAAAAGAAGCTGGGGCCCATTCACTTGTCTATGGAAGTCCAGTATTGCCAGGAGCGATGTTTCTAGTAAGTTATATTGGTAAGGTACCAGTATTAGGAATTCCTGCATGTGGTATGTATTTTAAGACTACTGTTTTAGACCTTGTACTTCCAAGGATTTTGGCAGGAGATATAATTGGAAGGCGAGAGATTGCTGAGCTTGGCCATGGTGGTTTGTGTTTAAATTGTAAAAAATGTCACTATCCAATTTGTCCGTTTGGTAAATAAATGAAAAGAGGTGGAGCACATGTTCATTTTGGCAAATTTTATAAAGTCTATCGCATCTATACTCCATATACTTCTAAATTTATATATGTGGGTATTTATTATCCGTGCCCTTATTTCCTGGGTAAGCCCTGATCCATATAATCCCATTGTACGCTTTCTTTACAACATAACAGATCCAGTAATGAATAGAGTCAGAAGATATATCCCACTTTATGTAGGCGGGATTGACTTTAGCCCAATGGCCATAATTTTGGCATTGATTTTTCTTGATAGTTTTTTGGTCCCAAGCCTTTATCAATTGGCTGCAAGACTTTATTAGGAGGCAAGGATGTCATTAACACCTGATGAGATAGTTGGGAAGAAGTTTACTACCAGATTTAGGGGCTTTGACAGAAAAGAAGTAACCACTTTCTTAGAAGAGGTGGCAAACTTCCTTGCTTCTCTAATTAGGGAGAGAAATGAACTAAAGGATAAACTTATTGCATACAAACGACAAATTGCCCTTTTAAAAAAGCAGGAAGCTGAATTTAGAAATGCATTAACAGTTGCTCATAAAGCAGCAGAAGAGATGAAAATTCAGGCGGAAAAAGAGGCAGAGGTTATAATTGATAGAGCAAAACTCGATGCAGATAGAATTGTTGCAGATGCCCATAAAGAGGCTATCTCCCTGGAAGATAGGATTAGGCGTCTTCGTATGATGCAACGTGAGGCAGTTCATAAGATGCGTTCATCCTTTAAAAGCTTTTTAAGAATTCTTGATGAGGAAATGGCCTTGCCACCGGAAGAGTTTGATGAAAGTTTAAGACTTACTGCCAAAGAGATTCGTTCTATTCAAGAATATTTACCTGATGAGAATCAATCTTCTAAAGAGCAGTATGAAGAGAATAAGGCCCCAGAAAAGGATCTTTCATCCAACGAAAAGGAAGATTCTAAAGAGATGGAATCCAAAAAGGAAGACTTTAATTTTGAACCCGACAAGCTCTGGCCTAATTCTTAGTTATGTCTTTTGAGAAACTCATCTTTAAATTTTAAAAGTTCATTAAAATTTTTAATAGCTTGAAGTCTATTTCTAAAACTGGCGCTAAATTTCATGCCTTTGGTGTACCAAGAAAGATGTTTCTTGGCCTTTAAAAGGGCATTTTTTTCATCATAAAATTTTCGCAAGAGCAAGAGATGTAAGTCGATTATTTTCTTTTTTTCATCGTTATTTGGCTCTTCACTCTTTTTACCTTCCCTTAGATAATAAGATATTTTTCCAATTATCCAGGGCCTTCCAAGACTTGCCCTACCGATCATGACTCCATGGGCCCCTGATTCCTTTAAGGCCCTTTTGGCATCTTCTGGACCTTTTATATTACCATTTACGATTACAGGAATCTCAAGTTTTTCAGTAACAGGCTTGATTAAGTCCCATCTTGCAATACCAGAAAACATCTGTTTTTTAGTCCTTGCGTGAATTGCAATCATTGAAGCACCGGCGTCCTGAAGTCTTAGGGAAAATTCTAAAATGCAGATTGACTTACTGTCCCAACCAAGCCTGGTCTTGCATGTAACAGGCACAGATACGGCCTTTTTTACCTTACTAACAATATTTTCTGCCCTTTTTATATCTAGCAATAGCGCCGCCCCGGCTCCTGTTTTAACGATTTTTTTTTGAGGACAGCCCATATTTATATCAATTATTGCAGCACCAAGGTCTTCACAAATCTTTGCCGCTTTTGCCATTTCAAATGGATCACTTCCTACTATTTGACATGTCAACGGATATTCACCTGAAACCGGCTTTGCCATACGCAGGGTTTTTGGATTTTTATGGCAAATGGCCTTGCTGGCTATCATTTCTGTATAAGTGAGTTCACCCCCAAGTCTTCTTACAACTTCCCTAAAGGGGTAATCTGTAATATCTGCAAGAGGTGCCAGGATACAGTGATTTTTAAGACTTACCGAACCTATGTTAAGGACCATTTTCCTTTTTGAAAGGAGTTTTTTCTACAATAAGGTGTATAAAGTCCTTTTGGTCATCACGAAAGATTATTTTTCCGCCCACAATAGAAAGGAGTTTTTCCATCTTTGGCATGGTGTCCGGCCTTAAAAAGACCTCGATCCTGTAGCCAACTGGGATTTTAGGGTCTCTAAAGCGTAAGCCTACGCCTACAAGGGCCTTTCAGCAATCCTTACTGCCTTTTATGACCAAATCTGCCTTTGGAATATTCGTCTTCATTTCCTTTAAAGAAGGTGTTCCTTGTGAAAAAAACAATAAAACAACTGTCAATATCAGAATATGCCTGATGGAATTACGCATCCCGAAATTGTGAAATATATCCTATCATCTTATAGATCAATCGAGCAGCCAGGAAATCCGGGTGAACAATTCCCGGTATGGGAGAAAGCTCAACCACATCAAAACCAACCACCCTGTATTGTTGGCAGAGGGCCTTTAAGATCTCCAAAAGCTCGTGCCATAAAAGGCCTCCGGGCTCGGGAGTGCCTGTAGCAGGCATGATAGATGGGTCAAGGCAATCAACATCTAAAGTTATATAAATGTGTTTGGTCTTAATGCCGGATTTAATAAGGGCAACAGCACCTTTTAGATCCGTCTTTATATCTCTTGCCCAAACAGGCTCTTTTCCTTCTTTTTCCAGAAATGCCCATTCATTTTTGGATAAAGAGCGAATGCCAACCTGGATGACTTGGCCATTTACTGTATCCCATATTCTTCTTATAACACATGCATGGCTAAGACTTGTTCCCTGATAGGTTTTCCTGAGATCCGTATGGGCATCAAATTGAATGACTGTCAAATCCTCATAAAAGGCCTTGGCCACTTCGATAACGCCAATACTGACAGAGTGATCTCCACCAATTGAGACAGGACATTTTTGGTTTTCAAATATGTACCTTACACTATCTTTTATTGTCTTTTGGGCTGCTTCTGGCAGGATTGAAAGTTCAAGGGTAGGAAGGGTATGAACACCAACTTTATAGGGTTCAATCAGGAGTTCTTCATCAAAGAGTTCAAGCTCCTTAGAGGCCTCAAAAATTCTTTGTGGGCCAAGGCGTGCGCCCTGACCCCAGCTCGCAGTAATATCATAGGGAATTGGCAGAACTACGAAATTTGCCTTTTTAAAGGATGATTGGGCGGAAGATTCTAAAAAGCCTTGGCCCATTTATTAGATAGTCATATGTGAGCGCTGATCCTTAATAAATTCCTGGACGCTTCTTATTACCTTGGGAAATTCATGGCCTCTACTCAGGAGTTTAACCTCCATCTTTTCGATGGAGAAAATATCCTTTATATGTTTTATGGCAAGGTCGGCGTCAAAGGCCTTGCAGGAAAAGATATCAAGGCTCAAGTAGAGCTTATCAGGAAATGTGTGAATGCTTATGTGGCTTTCAGCAATTAGTACAAAGCCAGAAATGCCCCAGTCTTCAGGCACTTTACCCGAATATTTAAAGACATAAGGGGGCATAATTTTGGTCATATTTATTTCATCAGGATACCGGCTTAAAAAGTCGTATATCCCGTTAAGATCCATAAGCTTTTCGCGTTCGCAACCATAACCATCCAGCATAAGATGTTGTCCAAAACCATATTCGACCTTAGCCATTTTCATGCCCTCCTTTCATAATCGCCTGGTAAACGCTTCCAGGGCACAGGGAATGTTTTTTCCATAACTAAGACCTGATAGTTTAAAAAAATCAGGTTTGTCTTTTTTGGATTATCAGGTAAAATCCTGAGCGGTTTGCTTGCCAAAATTGAGAATATGCAAGCAAGTCAGCAAATATACAGTAGCATTTAAAAATCTGCCACTATTTTTTTAAAAGTATATGAAAAAAGAAAAGGTACTTATTGCCAATAGAGGAGAGATAGCAATCCGCATAATGAAGGCGTGTAATGAACTGGGCCTTGATTATGTGGTTGTATATACAAAAGAAGATAGGGCCTCGGGCCATGTGAAAAAGGCCCTGAAAGAAAGAGGCAGCCAGGCGGTTTATAGAATTTCAAGTTACAAGGATCCCAATGAGATTTTTTCTGTTGCCGATCATTCAGGAGCTACTGCCATACATCCCGGCTATGGTTTTTTTTCTGAAGATTTTCGATTCGCAAGGCGTGCTGCATTGCGAAATAGACCCATTACCTTTATTGGTCCAAGATGGGAGGTCATAAGGGACCTGGGAAGTAAGATAAATACTAAAAGGATTGCAAAGTCCCTTAGAATACCTGTTATTCCTGGTTCAGACGAGCCCATTTATAGTGAAATCGAGGCAGAGACACTGGCTGAGGAACTTTTTTTAAAGCAAAAGGAGCAGGGGATTGATAAACCCTCGATTCTTGTAAAGGCCTCTGCCGGTGGTGGGGGAATGGGCATAGAGGAGGTAAATCATCTCGATGTCTTTCGGCAAGTCTATAGGCGTATCCAGAACTATGCAAAGAGACAGTTTGGCGATGAGGGCGTTCTCATTGAGCAGTGCATGAGAGATTATCACCATCTGGAGGTTCAGCTTCTTTGCAGTCAACACAAAGAAGTGGTCCATTTTGGTACCAGGAACTGCACCATCCAGAGCACAGGTCGCCAAAAAAGGGTAGAGGTGGCTCCTGGTTTTGACCCTACCATTTGGGAATACCCTTTTGATGCCCGAAAGGTTCTTGATGACATGGTAAAATATTCCATAAGGCTTGCAGAAAAAGTGGAATACGACAATGTAGGCACATGGGAATGGATAGTTACAAGGGATGGCAAACCATATCTTCTGGAGGTTAATACCAGGATTCAGGTGGAAAATGAGATATCCGCGTGTATTTCCCGCATATCACGACAGAGGGGGCCGGTAAATTTAATAAAAGAGCAGATAAGAAGCGCTCTTGGCGAAAAACTTAACTTTTCTCAAAGGCATGTAAGCTTTGAGGGCACAAGCATTGAACTAAGGATTGTGGCAGAAGATGTAAAAAGGGGTTTTGCTCCCTGGTGTGGAACCATT
This sequence comes from Deltaproteobacteria bacterium, assembly GCA_026991135.1. Taxonomy (GTDB): domain Bacteria; phylum Desulfobacterota; class Dissulfuribacteria; order Dissulfuribacterales; family QOAL01; genus JAADCZ01. The sequence goes on from JALXCD010000101.1 coordinate 7,695, forward strand.
ACGAGGTTTGAATTTCCAGATGAACCCTGGGTTAGAGTCTATACCCATGTGCCACAGGATGAGCCTTATGAGATTCCCACAGAATATGACCCCAATCTGGCCCTGGTGATTGTATGGGGAAAGGATACTCAGGAAGCAAAGAAAAGGGCAAAGGATTTCATCTCTGAAACAGTTATTGATGGTAAAGATTCCCGTGGCAATGGGATAATTACAAATCTTTCATATCTTTATGAAAAGGTTGACGAAGTATTGAGATTTTAGCTGCTCATTTTTGAGCAGTTTATATAAAAAATTTTATGGAACAAAAAAGCATATTAGACAGTGGAAAATATCTGGTTACCCTGCAAGATAGAGTTTCCTATCTTGCTGATATTAAGGGTGGATTTGAATGGGGGAATCTAAGGGAGCTTTTCGAAAGGGTTCAGGAGCTAAGGACAAACCTTTTTGAATATAGTGAAAGAGAGCTTCTTCAACAAATTCATTCCCTTGAAGGCCGCATCGAGTTTGCAGAAAGGCAAGTGGCCAAAAGGCTTCGTCCCATTGAAATAGTAAATATTGTAAGAAGCGTTCAACGGTTCACTCTCCTGGATATACTTGAAAATTGTTATGATTCCTTTACTGAACTTGGTGGAGATGGAGAGTTCAATATTGATCCTGCTGTAATTGCTGCTAGGGCAACTATAACAAGAAGGGTTAAAAACAGGCTCTATTATCATCAGGTAATGGTAATAGGCCATGAAAAGGGCATGGGTGAGGAGTTTAGAAACGGAGGATGCGCAAAGCCCTGGGGGAATGAAAAGGCCTTAAGGTATATGAAGGTTGCGGAGACGGAGGGCATACCAATCCATTTTTACATATTTACGCCTGGTGCCTATCCCATAGAGGATTATCCAGGGGCAGCCCAGCAGATAGCAAGAAATCTTTTTGAGATGGCAAAACTTAGAGTGCCTATGATCTCCTTTATTTCAGAAGGGGGCTCTGGTGGTGCCGAAGCTATAGGTTTAGCAGATATGAGGCTCATGGCATCACGGGGATATTATTCAGTCATCTCACCAGAAGGCGCTGCTGCCATTGAAGGAAGGATAAAGGAAGGCGGAAAGGTCCCAAGGAAGCTTGTTGAGCACTGTGCAGAGCAGTTGAAAATGACTGCAAAAGACAATCTTGAATTGGGTACCATTGACAGAATTGTAGAGGAACCGCCTCTCGGAGCTAAAAGGAGTGACTTCAAATTTTTCAAAAGGTTGAGATATGAAATGGTAAGGGCAACGGATGAAGTTGTCCTCAAGACAAAGAGCTTCAGGGCCTTCAGGGCCTATGCGTTGAGGAGGCAAAGCCAGGACAAGGAAAAGGTATTTAACGATGAATTCGATATTCACATAAAATGGACCCTTTCTGAATCAGAAAAGGATAGACTTCTTGAAATTAGATCAAAAAAGTATAGGGCAATGGGAAGGGGCTACAAGGTCCTCAAGCGCCCTTTTTCTAAAAGGCTTACAAGGTTTTGGGAGTCAACAAGGCACAAATATTATGACATCAGATATGGTCTTTTGAGAAAGCAGTCAAAAAATCTTCAAAAGATATTGGAAGAGGTGTCAAGTGAAGGTTCTGTGATATTCAAGACCGTAACAGAATCAATGAGGGCCGCCTATGATTTCGTCTTTCCCGCACCTCAAAAACCTGCCCAGACATCTCAACAGGATCCTTTAAGACGAAGTATCTTTATGCAGGATTGGGAACAATACATCAGCCCCCTTGCAAATGAAGATAGAACCGTAACTTGCCCAAATGCTGAAAAATACGGATGTAAAGACCTTTGGGTCCCTGACCTTTACGGAGAATATAGTGGTGTTTGTCCAACCTGTGGCCATCACTTTCCATTGGAATATCAATGGTATCTAGAAAACCTTTTTGACAAGGGTTCCGTTAGGGAATTTAACACTCAGATAGTTTCAGATAATCCCCTTGGTTTTAAGGGCTTTGATGAAAAGCTTAAAAAGGCCATTGAACGGACCAGAAGGGGATCAGCCATAATTACCTTTGATGCAGAAGTCTTAGGAATAAAACTTGTTGTGGCCATGCTTTATAGTGACTTTAGAAGTGGAACTGTAGGTTCTGCAGAAGGTGAAAAGTTCATTCGTGCCTGTGATAGAGCTAGGACAACAAGGCGTCCCTTTCTAGCCTATATCCATACAACAGGAGGAATAAGAATTCACGAAGGAACCCTTGGAGTTATACAAATGCCAAGGTGTACCCTTGCCGTAAGGGAATATATTGATAGTGGCGGCCTTTATATTGTTGTTTATGACAACAACTCCTATGCAGGGCCAGTGGCAAGTTTTTTGGGCTGTTCACCCTACCAAGTAGGAATCAGATCTTCCAGGATAGGTTTTGCAGGCCCTAGAGTAATTAGGGAAACAACTGGCACAGATGTGCCACCGGATTATCATAAGGCTAGAAATGCCCTGAAGCGTGGGCATATTCAAGGTATTTGGGACAGGCGTGAATTTAGGAAAAATCTCTTTGAAGCACTTATGACAATGGGTGGCCCAAATCTGTATTATAAATAGGCAAAAAGGAAATGAGCATAAATCTAAATGATCTTTTACGAAAATATAAGTCTCATCCCTATGAAGATCATGAGATACTTGCACCTCATACTGGAGTTGTAAAATTCAAGGTAGAGGAAGGCCAGGCTGTAAAAGGTCCCTCAGGTCAGTGGCTTCATAGACCTGGTACCCTTTTGTACATCCTTGAAAGAGAGAAAAATCCAAAAAGGATTACCTCCCGGTTTGATGGAATAGTTACTGACTTAAGAGTGGATCTTGATGGAAAGTTTGTGGAGGCAGGACAGCCTCTTATGCTTATAAGGCATAGGCTAAATAAACAGGAAATTACAAATAGAATATTAAAAGAGGTACTTCACATCTTTCCCGCCCCTGAAAGGGCCAGATATTTTTTTACTCCAGAGACTTCTACCAAAATTGAAAAGGGAAAGGCCAAGAGCCTTTCTGTTAAGACAGGCGATGAGATTGTCATAATGTCTCTTATGAAAAGGGATACCATATTAAATTACGAAGGTCCTTCCGGGGTGTTATATGAGGTGTATTTTAAAAACGGGGATATATTGGAACAGGGTGCCCCCCTTTTTGGTGTGTGTCTTCCTGAAAGGCTTCCTTTTGTGGAAAAGGTGATTCAACGTATTAAGACCGAATGGGATGATTAGTCTGGAGGTTTTTTGAAATAAAAGGTTTTGTAATTGCTTTTCAATTTCTGACTATATTTTCCATTGTTCCTGGGCTTCGTGTAGAAAAAAGAGATCTTTGTGCAAGTCTTTCCTATTTCCCGCTCGTTGGCCTAATCCTTGGTTCTATTCTGGCAGGGTTTTTATGGGCCATTGATGATATTTGGGGACCTGTTCTAAAGGGCGGATTCCTGGCAGTTGCCCTTGCCTTTATGACACGAGGTCTTCACTTAGATGGTCTTTGTGATGTGGCAGATGCCATTGGAAGCGGGGCACCTAGGGAAAGGGCCCTTGAGATTTTAAAGGATAGCAGGACAGGTGCCATGGGTGCCATTGCCGTAAGTTGCCAGATGATTCTAAAGGCTGGAAGCCTTGCCGGGATAGTCAAGTATGGAGGCTGGCAGTATCTTATCATTGCGCCATGTCTATCAAGGTGGTCACTTAACTGCCTTTCTTCTCTTTCTCACTATGCAAGAGAAAAGGAAGGGCTTGGAAGTCCCTTTTGCGGAAAAGAGACACGTTCTTCTCTCCTTGTTGCAGCCCTAACTGCCATTTCTTCAGCGTGGTTTCTTTTGGAAGTAAAGGGTCTTTATCTTTTTGCTGTATCAATTCTTCTTGCGCTTTTTTCTTCCCGTTTTTTTTTAAGAAATTTTGGGGGGGTTACTGGTGACTGTCTTGGTGCCCATCTTGAAATAACAGAGACCATAATACTTATGGCAGGAGCTTATCTTTGCAAGTAGAAGGGGTTCAGGTTTTTTTAATCCGTCATGGAGAAGTCGATTTTCCACAAGGGGTCTTTTATGGCCAGAAGGATATTCCTCTGTCAGGTAGAGGGAAAAAACAGAGCAAACTTGTGGCTAGAAGGCTATCTGGGGCAAGGATTGATTCTATCATATCAAGCGATCTTTCAAGATGTACCTATTTGGCAGAATGTATCAGGGATTTTCAAAAGGAGTGTGAAGTTTTTTTGTCAAAAAGTCTTAGAGAGATAAATTTTGGAAAGTGGCAGGGGCTAAGCTGGGATGAGATAGAAGAGGAATATCCCGGCAAGATGAAAGAGAGGATGAATAACCTTTCAAGCTTTAGACCCCCTGGTGGCGAAAGCCTTTCTGATCTTCTTGAAAGGGCCTATCCCCTTTTAAAGGATGTCTTTTCAGGAAAATTTGGAAAGAGGGTGGCAATTGCCTGTCACGGTGGTGTAAACAGGGTTCTCATATCAAAAATTCTGGGTATGGATCTTCAAAAGATTTTTAGCCTCCAGCAGGATTATTCTTGTGTGAATGAGATCTTCTCTTTTTCTGACGGGCCAAAGGTGATAAAAAGGCTTAACTGCACCTGTCACCTTGAAGGTCTCTAAATTTTTAGAATTTTTAAATGGCTGGAAAGGTCTCTGAGTATATATCTTCCTTTAAGGCATCAAAGACCTTTGGAAGGCTTATTTGTTATGCACATCTTGAACCAGAAAGATCCCCCAAATTTTTAATTCCCAGGCACAAACTTTCAAAGGAACTTCTGGAAGCCCTTAACTCCCTTGGGATAAAAAGGCTTTTTAGTCATCAGGCAAAGGCCATAGACCTCGTGATGTCCGGGGAAAATATTGTAATTGCAACACCAACTGCAAGTGGAAAGACCCTTGTTTATAACATACCTATCATTGAGTCCATACTCAAACGGCCAGATGCCACGGCCCTTTACCTTTTCCCTTTAAAAGCCCTTGCACAGGATCAGTTAAAGGGGCTCAGAAACCTGATGGATAGGGTTTTTAATAAAGATGCACCAAGGGCAGAAATCTATGATGGTGATACTTCAAGTTATAGACGCACAAAGATAAGAGATCAGGTTCCAAATTGCCTTTTTACAAATCCTGATATGCTTCATCTTTCCCTTTTGCCCTTTCATCAGAAATGGTCGGGTTTTTGGAAAAATCTTGAATACATTGTCATTGATGAGGTCCATACCTACCGGGGCATAATGGGAAGCAACATGGGCTGGGTTTTTAGAAGGCTAAAACGCATAACTGATTATTATGGGATAAATCCAATCTTTATACTTAGCTCTGCCACCATTGGTAACCCTGGTCACCTTTCAAGGGAGCTGACCGGCCTTGATTTTCATGTGATTGATGAATCAGGAGGACCTCAGGGGAAAAGGCATCTTATTCTGGTTGATCCACAGGGACAAGGCTCGGCTCAGGTGGCAGTTCAGCTCATTCTGGCAGCCCTTAAGCGGAAGCTCAGGACCATATGCTACACCCAGTCAAGAAAGCTTACCGAGCTTGTAGGACTCTGGGTAAGACAGAGGGCAGGTGATATGGCTGAAAAGGTATGTTCCTACAGGGCAGGCTTTCTTCCACAGGAAAGAAGACAGATCGAGGAAAGCCTTTCCAGTGGTGAACTCTTGACAGTAATTTCTACTAGTGCCCTTGAGCTCGGGATTGACATCGGTCTTCTTGATCTTTGCATCCTTGTAGGTTATCCAGGGACCCTGATGTCTCTCAGGCAAAGAAGCGGAAGGGTTGGAAGAAGCGCAAGGGAGTCTGCTGTAATACTTGTTTCTGGGGAAGACGCCCTTGACAAGTATTTTATGGAAAATCCAAAGGAGTTAATTGAAAGGCCATCTGAAAAGGCGGTTATAAACATCCACAATAAAAGCGTGGTTGAAAAGCATCTTATCTGTGCAGCATCTGAAATCCCCATTCATAAAAAAGAGGCACTATTAAGGGAAAAGGATATAAGGGCTCATCTTAAACGACTTATTGACAAGGGGAGACTCTTTGAGACTGAAGATCGGGAAAGATTTATTACTATGAGAAGATATCCCCACAGGGAGGTGGATCTTCGCGGTACAGGCAGGGGTTTTCAGATAATTGACAAAGAGGATGGAAGGACCATAGGGACTGTTGATGGCTACAGGGCCTTTAGGGAGACACACCCGGGTGCCATTTACCTTCACATGGGCAAGACATACAGGGTTTTGGACCTTGATATTGAGACAAGGCAAGTTCTGGTCAAGGAGGTTAATGTTGATTATTTCACTAGGGTCAGGGCAGAAAAGAGCACAGAGATTATTGAGATAAGAAAAAGGGGCAGGCTTTATGGAACAGAGTGTTTTTGGGGAAGGCTTCTCATAACAGATCAGGTAATAGGCTATGACGTTAGACACATTCGTGGCCAGAGGCTTATAAATCGGGTGGATCTTGATCTTCCTCCACAGAGATTTGAGACAGAGGGCATGTGGTTTTTGATTCCTTATGAGATAAAGAAAAAGGTGGAGTCCAGATACCTTCATTTTATGGGTGGTATCCATGCCATAGAACATGCAACTATTGGAATCATGCCACTTTTGGTCTTATGTGACAGAAATGATCTTGGAGGTATATCAACTACCTTTCATCACCAAACCCAGGCTCCTTCCATCTTTATATATGATGGTGTGCCAGGAGGAGTGGGGCTTACAGGTCAGGCCTTTAGCCAGGGAAAGGAGCTTTTGGCACTTACTTACAATACCATCAAGGGCTGCAAATGTGAAAACGGATGCCCTTCCTGTGTTCATTCACCAAAATGTGGCTCAGGAAACAGGCCCATTGATAAATCCTGCGCCATTTTTGTTTTGAAGATGTTAAAATCCCCTGAAATCAGAATAAAAAGGGCGAAAACTTTTGAAATTGAAGATAGTAGTGAAAAAAGCTTTTCAGATAAAAGAGAGTTCCCTCTAGGTGAATTTTTAAAAAATGTCCGTTTTGGAGTCCTTGATTTAGAGACCCAGCTTTCGGCAAGAGAGGTTGGCGGCTGGCAGTGGGCAGAAAGAATGAGAGTAAGCTGTGCAGTCCTCTATGATTCGAAGACCAAAAGCTATGTTACTTTTTTGGAAGACCAACTCCCCTTTCTCTTTAATCTTTTGAAAAAGATGGATCTAGTCATCGGTTTTAATGTCAAAAGATTTGATTACAGGGTGCTTTCCGCATATTCGGACATGGATTTTTGGTCCCTTCCAACCCTTGACATATTGGAAGACGTGAACAAAAGACTTGGATACAGACTGTCTCTAGATAGCCTTTCATCTTGCACCCTTGGCTCTCAAAAATCCGCCAATGGCCTGTTGGCCCTTAAGTGGTGGAAGGAAGGAAAGATCAGAAAGATAATAGATTATTGTAAGATGGATGTAAAACTCACAAGAGACCTTTTTCTGTTCGGCTTAAATAAAGGCTTTTTACTTTTTAAAAATAAGGATAAGCAGCTTGTAAGGCTTCCATTAAGATGGAAGGAAAAATTGGGAGAAATATTGCAGTTTCAGTGCATAAAAATGGGCATATGATAAAAGTATGCTATATTATAGCTGGTCCAAACGGTGCTGGTAAGACTACATTTGCAGAAGAATTTCTTCCAATGGAAGCAAAATGTCTGAATTTCATAAATGCTGATTTGATAGCAGCTGGATTGGCTCCATTTTATCCAGAAAGAGTAGCAATAAGGGCTGGTAAGTTGATGCTTGAAGAGATAGATCGTTGTATTCAAAAAGGGAAGTCATTTGCCTTTGAAACAACATTATCCGGAAGGATCTATATCAAAAAGATTAATGAAATGAAAGCCAATGGTTATAAGGTTATCATATATTACTTGAAATTGGCTTCGGTAGATTTGGCTATAGAGCGTGTAAAATTACGGGTATTTGAAGGCGGGCATAGTGTGCCTATTAGTGACATCAAGCGTCGTTTTGAAAGAAGTTGGAGAAACTTTCAAGAAATATATAAAGGGTTGGTGGATGAATGGATAGTTTTTGATACATCTGGCCATAAACCAAAAATAATAGAACAGTCTGGATAAGGAAGCATGGAACGACATCAAGATTTTGCAACAATAGGTCTAAAGGCATTACAGAGGGCAGCACGTAAGGCAATAATTAAGGCAAAAAAGAGGGGCTTAAAGATACCAGTTTGGAAAGACGGTAAAATTGAATATATTATACCCAAAATTGATACCGAACAAAAAACGAAATCTAATGGTTATCCCACTACGTTTTAGGGTAGCAAGTGATCTTTGTTGATATTGAAAATTTTTCCAATGATATGGCAAAGGTGCAATCAGGATATTTAAATTTTTTGACCAATAATTTTCCCCCCCTGGAACAAAGGATAGAAGAAGGCTCTGATACGCCAATTGCGCCAAGCGCCCTTTGAGCAGCCTTGGTTATCTCAAGGCCCTTGACTTCATTTATTTCTTCCTTTTTAAAGACCTTAAGGTCTGCCAGAAGCTCCCTTGAAAGTTCAATTATGGCAGGTTCATCCCCTTTTTTATCTATAGTAGTAATCTTCTTTATGCTATAGGGATGGATTCTGTTTTTATCAAGAAAATCAAGGCATCTTTCAAAAAGAAGTCTTGGCTCCATACCTTTATGGCAACCTACTCCAAGACAAAATAGTCTTGGAACAACAAGGAGCCTTTTGTCTATTTCATTTAAAAAAGGGCTTATTATGACATTCGCCTCTTCCTTTTTTTTAACCTTTTTAAGCTCACTTGGAAGGTCATTGACATCCAAAATTTCTTCAATGAATACTTTTATTTTTTCCCCACTTCTTATTTTTGCCTGGACATCTTTTAATAGTCTTAAATCAGTGGGTATAAGCCCCTGAGACTTACACCATAGATCAAATGGAAGCTTGTAAGATGTGTCAGAGCTAGTGGTTATAACAGGAACTGCATCAAGTATTTTTGAAATTTCAATGGTAAGGCTGTTTGCCCCTCCAATGTGGCCTGAAAGAAGGGATATGACATTTTTCCCTGATTCGTCAATACAAATAACCGCAGGGT
>JALXCD010000102.1 GCA_026991135.1 Deltaproteobacteria bacterium
ACCAATTAATGACAGTAATCGTCTGCCCTTTTTTGTAAGTTTTGAAACTGTACCAACAACCCTTTGAACTCCCTCTTGCTGTTTGGCAAGATTTCGAATTGCCTCAATCTCAAAAACCAGGGTAATCCAATCAGACTCATTTTCATTGCGTATTGGTTCCAGTTCATATGACATCTTCTTCAAGAGATTAAAATATGGATTTTTATCCTCAATCATTCTAAGGGCCATCTGTTGCCAGTCATCCCTAGTCTTGAGTCCAAAAGCACCCTTTGAAAAATTGGATACGAATTCATACCAATTTTCCTGATATTTTTTTGCATACCAAGCCTTTAAAGTTCTTTCTTGCCGGGAAATCAATAGTGGATCATCAAGAGCCCTTTCAATCTCATTTAAGAAGGATACCAAAAGATCATGCCCCTTTCTGGTAAATGCAGGGGCAACCGTGATGCCTGTTTCCCCCTCGCTAACTCCACCCCAAAACTCCTCAAGGGTAATGTAGTTAATATCAGAATATTGATTAATCCAATTGAGAATCCAGCGAAGATGAAGACCAGACTTAAAAAAGAGATGCTTAAGCCAGGATCTTAACTTGGATACTTCTTTTGAAATCTCATCCCTATCTTTATTCCATTTTAAATAATACAGATACAGTTCATTAAATCGCTTTTCCAACTCTTCTTTAGGGATAGTTGAAAGACTAATATATCCAAGTGCTATCCCAGGAAGTGGCATATCTTTTAATTCTTCGAAAGATTTGCCATCTAAATAGGCACCTGCAAGATTTATTCTACGTATGACATATGGAAGATAGGAGGCAAGTAGCTCATTCGGTGTTTTATTATTAAATTGTGCAAGCTTTATGGCTATCTTTTCATCACTTGTTTTTATGAAGGAATCGTGAAACCATGTGCAGAATCTTTCCTTTAGTTCCTCTTCAAGATTTATACTTTCTTTTAGACCGAAACGGGGAATCCACCAATTTTTATTTTGGTCTTCCACCCTTACAAGTGCATCTTTAAAGCTTACTAATGTGGCCAAATCGTTAAATGGCTGACCAGTCATTGCAACAGGTTTGGAAAATAAGGCTGAAATATCACGAAGGGTCCATAAGTTTTTCACGAAAGAAAGGCTTATGAGGCCACAAATAGCAAGCCAAATCAATATCCACGAAGCCAGTCCAAGATTCCTAGTAATGTTTTGCCACTTGAGACCCTTAGTTGTTGGAGAAAAGAGTTGTCTGTCACCAGGAAGTATCCTTGAAAAAAAGTCGCGAAGGAAAAGACCCTTACTAGTACCTGGGAGAACTTCTTCCTTTTCAATTAAACCTAGGGAATGCAAAAAATGAGAATATGGAGTTCCCTCTTGTTTAGCACTACTAAAATAAATCCCTCTAAAGATTGGGCTTTCCTGATATGGATTTTCCTTAAATGCAGTTTTCGAAAATGCCTTCAGCCCTGATTTTAACCTTTCAAATTCACTCGGAAAAAGAAGAATTTCTTCTTTCTTTTTAGAAGATTTCTCTTTTTCAAGAAGAATCAGGCGAAGCTCTCTAAGCTTTTCACTAACACTATCTACTGCTTCCTCAACTAATGCATCAGGGTCCTTCAGGTTATCTTCATTAACAACCCCCATTGCTTGATTTAAAACTTCTTCTGGCAAATCCTCGCAAAAGGTTGACATCCCTCGTATAAGATCACACTTGGTTACCATGAGATATACAGGAAATTTGAATGAAAGGGCGCGCATGAGTTCATCAATCCGTTTTCTGATCTCGATACCGTCCCTTTCAAGTTCATCGGGATTTGCACTTATAATTTTTTGTGCCGAAACCGTTACTACAACCCCGTTGATTGGCTCTTTTTTCCTGTACTTGGCAAGAAGGGATAAAAACCTTTGCCATTCCTCCATGTCCCTTCCAGGCTCAACAGGAATGGCATATCTTCCAGCAGTATCAAGTATTATTGCCTGCTCAAAAAACCACCAATCACAATTTCTAGTTCCACTAATGCCACTTGCACGTATGGCTTCAGCAAATGGTGATGAAAGGCCAGAGTTCATGATGGCTGTAGTCTTTCCAGACCCACTTTCTCCAATAATCATATACCAGGGTAATACATAAAGAGGATTTCCTAATCTTTTGAGGCGGGATTTTTTAAGGGTCTTAATTGCCTTAGACCATTGTTCCTGTAGATCCTTTAATTTGGCTCTTTCAGTATCTGGGCTAGCTTTCAGATATTCTTGATCCTGGGCTATAATCTGCTGGACAAACTGTTGTTCCTTCTTGCGCAAAAGAATCTTTCTTATAAATAGCACACCCAAAAATATGCCCAATAGACCAAGAAAAACGAATATGGCAACCCACCAAGGCCACCTAAGGTATAAAATTAGACCAAAAACAAGGAGGCCCAAAAGTGCAAGGATGAACAATAGTAATATGATCTTTAGGGCCTTAATAATAATCTGTTTCATGTTTTAATCTTTTCTCACATATTGCCTAAGATACTTTCACCCAAGTTTTTTAAGATAAAATAATAGATTAGATAAAGAACACCAAAAAGACCTACTGGGGAAACAATGGCTGCAATGAGGGTCAAAGATGGACCCCATCCGGTTTTTACTTGACCGGTGCTCACAACTGTTGGATAAGCCCTTGGAAATAGCAGATCTGAGCCAATTGAAGGAACTGAAATAGAACTACCTGATAAGACTTTGAGATTAGATACCCTTACCTGTTCTAATAAGTATTCGTCCCCAGGGTTGCAAAACCTTCCTACAAACCCAAGACACAGGCACATATAAAAAACCTCACGAACATCTCTTTGGTGAGGGCCAAGTTCATTCATTCTATCAAAAAATTCTTCCCCTGCATTTGTGGTATTATAAAGCCTTCTTTGCAATTGCTGTTTTTGCCATTTGTCCTTATGAATCCAACGGGATGAAAGTATCTTTTCATCGATCCAGGCACAAATGGCAAAACGTGCAAGTTCGTAGTCTTCTTGGCCAAACCCAGCTTGGATTGCACAGTCTTGGCTCTTTTTTAAAAGCTGATCAATGTCATCTTTCACTCTATCAAAACTAGGCTCATTTCCTTCCGACCTTTCAGTTAAAAGTGAAACATATGCAAAGAGTTCCATAAAACAGTCACTTAATCTCATCTACTTGCCTCCACCACCATAAGCTCTACCTCTGTATCCTCTGGTGCGGTATCCCAATAAAGGGCAATATTTTTCCCCTGTTCTATAGCAACCCATTGATCACTAGTTATATCAATTTGAAAATAATAGGTATCTGATCTTTTAGGTAATTCAGAAGGTGGTATGGAAAGAGGAGTGAGTCTAACACCTGGAAGGGCCTTTGCTATGAGTATTGGTAAATATTCTCTAGAACTCAACTTTGCAGCCGTTTCCATTGAGCCAATTACATAGTCCGGATCTTTGCTGGTCTTTATTGCCAAATAGTACCTGTTTCCAGCCTTAAATACCGAAGGGGAGATTTCAGCCGCAAAATAAGTACCATCAAATTCAAGGCTAATAATATATTGTGGTCCGGCTGTAATTTCTTCAATGAGCCTTGAGATCGTCTCAAAGGCCCTTAAAAAACACTTACCTATATCCCAATGATCATAAGGAAGAATACCTATATCCTTTTCCGTTTGTCTTCCCAGAACATCAATAGATGAAGAAAAACTTGAAAGCTCTCCAACTATTTGGCGCATCAAGCAATATACTTCCCACGGATGTACTCCACCGGTTTCAACATAGTGAAAAAGGGCTGGTACGAATCGGTTCAAGGTTCTTAGGGCAAGAAGTAGAGTCATATCCTTTGAACCAAATTCTGCTGAATGCAATCCCCTCTGAACCTTGAATTGAGCAATCTGGAAGCCCTTTGCAGCAAGAAGGTCCCTTGTTTCCTTAATTAAATTTAGTAAGTATCTGTCACCATCTATAGAAATTACTGGAGGGACGTAATCTTTTTGAAAGGCGATTTCATCTCCTTGCATGGTTATTGCGGAAATAGGCATAAAAACATAATCTTCCAACTGATCCTTTTCAGATTCAAAGGCTATCTTTACAAGATATTGCAACATCTTTACCTGGCCCAATGGTCCGTTTTCATACAAATCAATGGCTTCTTCTGGGTTGGAGAGAGCTACAAATCTAGTATTGACACCTGACAAATCATCAAATGAATCTAGAGCTGTTACATTTTTCCCGTTTGGGTCCAATTTTTTTATACATGCATAAACCTTAACTGGCGCACCATCGCTATGAGCTAAAACATCTTCATGAATTGGCCTTGCCTTGATCAATCCATTTCCAGGGATTGTGACAAAGCTACCATCTGGAAACAACATTTCAGCCCTTGAGACAGAAAAAGTTCGATTTGAAAGAGCAGCCTTTTCTAAATCAATTGCTTTAAGTCCCCATAAAAAAGGGGCCGTTACTTGTCTAAGGGCATTCAAATTTGATTGAAAATATTGCTCGAGAAGTTGAAAGTGCTGGGGCTGAAGAAAAAGCCCCTGATACCAAAATACAGGTCTTTTAGATTCCAAGTTTATTCACCACCTTATTTAATACCATAAGGTCCCAGGTAAAGGTTGATATTCAAAATCCCAGGGACCTTCCTTTTTTCTTTAGCAAAAATCCCTTTTTCTTCAATGATAACTGGCACTTCATAGAGTCTTGCAGCACCCCTTGCATAGAGGGAGTAGTAACCAGCTACGATCCCGATATATCTAGCATTTTCAGCCCTGTCCATCTGTAATTTTTGACTAGCACCTGGTTGAACCACTATCCTTTTAAAACCTAGGACAGATGTGTCAAAACGATTGCATCTAAGTAGATCTGTTAGGCCCTTCTGATCTTGGATATATAAATTAAAACCATTTGGATCCTGAAGTTGATAAACACACATAACTAGGGTGTGGGGAAGATCCTGAAACATATTTAATTGTGGACTAGCCTTTATCGAAATGTTTATGGCCTTTTCTTGAAAGCTCCAATTAGGAGGTGGAATTACCTCTTTTCCCCCACATCCATTTATAAGAATTGAGATAAAAATAGAAAAAAGTACAAATGCCTCGAATTGGTAT